>JABIFK010000794.1 GCA_018650745.1 Candidatus Latescibacterota bacterium
CCACCTCTTTGATGGTGGGTTTGACCGATTTGGTTTTGGCATCTTGCGCACGGGCACAACATCAACCCGCTTACAAAATGGTTGGATGCAATTCTATTTGGGTTGGGCCATTCTGATCGTAGGCGTTGTTGTACTTTACATTGGCTGGTCATAACACACGAAAAAGTCAAAAAGAGACCCTTTCATTTTTTAATTTATAACTTTCAATTTTTAATTGGTTTTTCCTATGCCACTGCTGAGTTCCATCTTAATAGTTCCCACACTTACATTACTAGCGATCTTGCTGATTCCAAATCGCTCAGTGCAACTCATTCGTTGGGTCTGTGCATTAAGTGGCTTGATCACGGGCGTACTCAGCATTCAACTCTGGATGGCATACGATCCGATTTCGGGTGGCGTTCAATTTATTGAAATGATTCCTTGGGTCGCTTCAATGGGCATTTCCTATCACGTGGGCGTCGATGGATTTGGCACCATCTTGATCATGCTCAACTCCATTGTCTATTTCACCGCCGTGCTCACCATGTGGGATCTCGAAACGCGCGTAAAAGAATACTTCGCGTTCATGGTTTTGCTGGTCATTGGTGTTTATGGCGTTTTCATGTCACAAGACATGTTCTTTTTCTTTTTCTTTTACGAAATTGCCGTCGTGCCCATGTATCCCCTCATTGTCATTTGGGGCAGTGGCAACAAAGAATATGCAGCGATGAAACTCATGCTCTTCCTCTTGGCAGGAAGTGCATTGCTCTTCCCTGGTTTGCTTGCCATCTACCACACAGCAGGCCTGCACACCTTTGATCTGATTGCGTTATCGCAACACACTTTCGCACCCGATTTTCAAATATTTGTGTACCCCTTCATCTACATAGGCTTTGGTGTCTTGGCCGGTATGTTTCCCGTGCACGGCTGGTCGCCCACAGGTCACGTAGCCGCACCATCGGCCGTATCAATGCTTCACGCGGGTGTGTTGATGAAACTCGGCGCATTTGGCGTGCTCTCTGTTGGCATTCGTCTCTTACCCGAAGGCGCCGTTTACTGGGCACCAACATTTAGCGCATTTGCCACCATTGGCATTGTCTACGGTGCTTTTGTAGCCATTCGTCAAACCGACTTCAAATTTGTCATCGGCTTCTCCTCAGTCTCACATATGGGTATTGTCTTATTGGGCCTTAACCTTGCCGTATTGGGAAAAGCCGGAGCAGATGCCCTCAACGGGGCCGTCTTTCAAATGTTTGCCCACGGCATTATGACCGCACTCTTCTTTAGCACGGTGGGTTTTATTTATGACCGGGCCCACTCCAAGACCATTGCCGACTTTGGCGGTTTGGGCTCACAAATGCCACGTGCCGTCTCCATCTTCATTGTCGCTGGTTTGTGTGGCGCTGGGCTCCCTGGTATGGCCAGCTTTTGGGCAGAATTGCTCGTCTTCTTAGCCGCACTAAAAACATACCCCATTGTTGGTGTCAGTATCATCATTGGTCTGGTTTTAACAGCCATCTATATATTACGCGTGTTTACCACAGCCTTTTTTGGCCCACCCAATGAGCGCTGGCAAAACCTCAAAGACGTCGATCTCAAAGGGTTTCAACTGCTCCCCCGTGCCATCTTGGTTGCCGTATTGGTCTATTTTGGATTTGTGCCTCGTGCGATGCTCGATATCATTAACAGCACGACAACAGCATTACTGGGAAAATTTTAGATGGAAAATGCCATCCTCTTTGCACCCGAAATCGTCTGCTTAATTATGGGGCTCATCCTATTCTTTAGCACCGTCTTCAATGCATCACACCCAACGGTCTACGCATTGTCCATCTTCACGGGTGTGCTTGCACTTGCAGCAAGCATTTACACCCTCCCACTGAGTGGCGAACCATTCTTCCCTGGCATTTACAAGGTTGACTTCTTCTCTCAACTGATCAAAACCGCATTGGCACTCGGCTTCTTGTGTGTAACCATTACCTGTCGAAACCCGCTTACATTTCACAAGTCAGCTTGGGCCGAATTGCCCTTTTTCTTGCTGTTTTCTACCCTTGGCATGATGTTGATGGTGAGCGCCACCGAACTGCTCACACTCTACGTTGCAATGGAATTGGCAGCCTATCCGATTTACATTGTGGTTGCGCTTCACCGCAATGTTGCAACAAACGGCGAAAGTGCCACCAAGTATATGGTTCAAGGCATGGCCGCTTCGGCAATATCGCTTTACGGAATGAGCTTTTTATTTGGCACATTTGGCTCGACTTATTATACAGATATCGCAACCCAATTTGCTCAAGCGTCCACCCAACCCATCTTCTATTTGGGCCTCCTCTTAACTCTATCGGGCTTCTTTTTTAAGCTCGGTGCATTCCCTTTTCACTTTTGGGCACCCGACACCTATCAAACAGCTCCCCATCCTGTCATCACCTTCATTGCCACCGTCTCAAAAATCGGTGCAGTTGCCATCTTGTGCCGCCTGCTCTCTTTGGCCACACCACAAGCTTGGGATGCGGGTCATTTTCAAACGGCATTGATGTGGTTTTGTATTTTGGCAATGACAGTGGGTAACCTATCAGCACTCGCCCAAAAAGACCTCAAACGCCTTTTGGGCTATTCAACCATTGCACATGCCGGATATATTCTACTGGCCCTACAAACATTTTCTCAAGCAGGCTTCACTGCTGCAATCTTTTACGCCCTTGGTTATTTTATCATGTCTTTTGCTTGTTTCCTCGTCATCAGTGAAATCGGCAAAAAAGAAGACCTTGTTACCATCGAATCCGTATCAGGTCTCTACAAACGCGCGCCACTCATGGCATTCACACTGCTCTTAGGTTTGTTTGGCCTCATTGGGCTTCCGCCCACAGTTGGTTTTGTGGGCAAATGGTTCCTCTTTTCTGCAGCACTCGAACGTGGCCAATTTTATCTCGTTCTTGTAGCCGCAATCAATGCCACCATTGGTCTTTATTATTATCTCATGGTCATTCGCCAAGTTTATTGGGTCGAACCCACAACCACTGAAATTTTCAAACCTTCCCCGCTTATTGCTGTTACAGCCTTAGCAACCATCATCTTGGTCATTGCAATGGGCACCTTCCCTGGCACGTTTTGGGCGTTTGCCGAAAAAGCGGCTTCCGCACTTCTAAGTTAACGACCTCACCACCTACAAAAAAAACCAATAACCAGCAAAACCTTAAGACATTATATTTTTTGACTTAAACAAAAAATGTCTACGGAAGCATTTTTCTAAAAACGGATAAGCGTCCAAGACTAATCTTAGACGCTTATCCGTTTTTACCCGTCCGTCAATTCCAATCAAGGATCACAAAAGACTTCCGCAACACGTTATGGGCCGATCTTGACCTCACCAGAGATGGCCTACCTCACACTTTCCGCTTTAACGATTTCTCAACTTAAACCATTGGAGTTCACAGAACCCAACCAGCCGATTGCTGAAATACCTTGCAAATGTCAAAAACGTTTGTATCAACGAAAGTTTCTCGCGTTGTTGGCTACGCCGCCGCAATGCATCCAAAGTCAGCGTTGAGATCCCGCCATTGGAAACAAGCCCAGTCACTGCTTGAAACTGTTTCAAAGCTGTTTCCGTTTTGGGCCCCAAGACCCCATCAATGCCTCCAATATCGTACCCGATATTGTTTAGCAAAACTTGCGTATCAAAAATGTAGTCACCATCCAACGGCACATCATCTTCTTCTAATTCGTTACCTACAATAGGAATAATCACATCGGCCAATAATTGTCCCGTCACCCCAATAATATAAACAGCCATACCCACAGCCAAAACATTAAGCCCCCCCAACAAAACTGCAATCCCCACTCGAACCTCGTAAACACCATATACTTCATCGTGCATTTGCAAACGATAAAACACTTCAAATGCAGCCAAATACTGCGCCCATCCCCAAATAAGAAGATGTAGCACAACGCCTCCGATAGGGAGTCCCAATGCACGCAAACCGACCGTTTTAAACAACATCCAACCCACAACAAAAAAATCCGCAAAAACCAAACACAACGGCACAAAAACCAAAACAGCAGCCAATTGATCCGTTGGGTTATCTGCGCCCCGAATGCCCAGCACAACGGCCAAAACAAGGCAAACTCCTAATGTCCCCCAACGCCAGTAGGCATCGACACCAGTTGTTGACTCGGAAACGGACCCCGCAACCAATTGTCCAGAAACCGATTCA
>JABIFK010000527.1 GCA_018650745.1 Candidatus Latescibacterota bacterium
CCCGCGTCCATATAGAAGGATCCCCCGCCTTAAGCTCATCTACCACTTGGGCAGCACTTTTTCCCAAACCCTCTTCATCAATTGTCAGCATCACACCGTTGCTCAAGCTGTTGTCTTCAACATGTCGTGCCGTACTCAAATGCGGGATACTTTCAAGACAACTCATAATGTGATCGGCCTTGCGCCAATGATCGGCAATGCGCGCATCATGGTCCATCGCCAACCACTCTTGAAGCGCAACGACCACTGCAACAACTTCCTGCCGGTCAAGCTTCAATGGCCGGCCAACCGTTTCCAATTCACTGGTTTCAAAACCGATAAAACTGTGTTCATAAGCCGCCTCAACAAGCTCCTTTTTACCGCACAAAATGCCCGTTGAGTTGCACGCCCCAATATATTTTGTACCAAAACCAATCAAGGAATTTGGCGTTTGAGCATACGCTTTCATCGTATCCAGTGGATAAACTTGATAGGCCGCATCAATCGTCACAGGCAAATCGTGACGACCAGCAACATCCAGAAGACCATCGAGATCCAAAATGGAATCATCGGCATCACCCGAAGCAAAATAATGGATACCCGCTGTCTGCTCTGTAATAGAATCTTCAAGCTGTGCCACAGACGTCCCATTTTGCGTGCCAACCATCATAACATGCCCGCCAAAGACCGTCAAGCAACGCTGATAGTGATATTTTTGCCTGCGCTGAAATAAGAACTGGTTGGGTATCCCATCTGTGTGCGGCAACTGCTCCATACGCCCCGCATCTCCCACAGACATACACGCCGCTGCCGAAAGTGCCAAAGCAGCACCACACCCTGGCGTAACAAAAGCGGCCTCCGTGCCAAGCATCTCAGCAATCATCTCACCTGTAGAATGGAACAACTCGTCCATCGAAACATAATACCGATTGGCAGCGATCATTGCCTCCTGCACCCCTGGCGATATACGTGATCCACCAATGACTGTCTGGTTGCCAGCAGCGTTAATAACCGGCGTTGCGCCAAGGTCTCGGTAAAGCTGAGCCTGTTTATCCATTGTTCACTCTCCCAAAAAGATGAAGGACTGTCTCGTCTCTCAATAATGACCCATCAATACAAGAAGGCAAGCCAAAAATAATCCCACTTGGCTTGCCTTCCTCTAATCAACATCACACCATAACCCAACGGATACAACAGCATCACAAACACGCACTAAGAATCCGCTCGATAAGCTGCATGCCCACCCGGCAAATATTCCAAATCTGCATCATCAATCGCTTTTAATTGGCGTTCCGTAAATGCATCTGCCCGTACATTTTCTTTCTCAGGATCACATATTTTTCTGAGTTCGATTTCCATATCTGCAGCCACAGCCGGTTCGTTTTCAAATTGATTGTGCAACTCATCGCGGTCTCTTTCAATATCAAAAAGCTGGTGTGGCGCCTCACAATTGTGAATGTACTTCCACTTCCCTTTTCTTATCACATAACCACTGCCTCGCACCCCATGTCCATGAAACTCACTAAAGGCCACATGATCCGTGTCATCAATGGCAAGTGTCTGCAAGGGTGTGCCAACCCATGAGTCTGGACGATTCGCGCCAACTGCGTCAAAAATAGAAGCCTGCAAATCGAGCTGACTAACCGCAGTTTTGGAAATCACCCCTCTACCAAATCCAGGTCCCGCCACAATGAGTGGTGCTCGCACCGAGTCGTCATAAAGGCTGCACTTCCACCACATCCCAAACTTGCCCAACATTTCACCGTGGTCTGAGGTATATGCAAAAATGGTATTTTCGATCAACCCCGTCGACTCCAAAACATCAAGCATTTGCCCAATCTTACGGTCCATAAACGTGACGCAACCGTAATACCCTCTGCGCAAGCCCCGCACAGATTCCTCCCGAAATTTATCCGTCTGAAAATGTTCACGAAGATCAAGTGCATAAGGATGTTGCGCCGATTCAACATCCCCCCCGTGCTCAGGCAAATCATCATGCCCTTCATAGAGATCCCAAAGTTCCTCCGACACATATTGTGGAAAGTGTGGATTGGAAATATTGATCTCCATAGACCAAGGTTGGTCCATCGTTTTCCCCGTCGTCTGCAACCATTGCACCGCAGCTTCAACTGTGCGATTGTCTCCACGAGAACGCTTGGGTGGTTCTTCAGGCCCCCATCCATCTTGTCGCTCTTTTCCTGTTTTAGAAATAATCGGTCGAACCGTAATGGGCTTCCGTCCAAAGTTTATATCTCCTGGGCTCCGAAATCCTTTTCCGTGCATTTCTGAAAACCCCATCTTCTCAACCGGACAATACCCATCTACTTTTCCAAAGAAAACAGAATGAACGCCCTGCTTGTCTAAAACCTGTCCATAGCTTGGTGTATCAACCGAGAAAATACCACAATTGTTATAGGTTTGTATATCATGTACCCAGCGTCCAGCAATGAACGACGATCGCGAAGGCATACAGAGCGGAGACGGACAATAATGGCTTTCATATACCGTTCCCATCTCCGCCAAACGTTCCATATTCGGTGTCTGAACAAAAGGATGGCCTTCAAGAGAGCTGATACGCGGATTGTGTTCATCAGACCTTAAGATGACAATGTTATAACCTTGGGTATCTGATATCATTCCAAATCCTTTGTCGGTACAAATGGTGTATTTTGAAATCTACCGATGATACGTCAAAAACCATCTTCTCCCTTTGAAAAAAAGAACCGCGAGTCAATCGCGGTTCTTTTTTGTTTCAAAACTTATCCAAAGAAGAGGGTAATGTCTTAAATATTAATCTCTATAACCAGATGTACCCGCCAGTGAAATGATACCAAATCCACCATCTACACGAATGGTACAACCATTAATGCCACTGCTCTTGTCGCGGTCAGCCAAGAAAGCCACCTTGGGGCCCAGCTCATTTTCATTCAAAAAACGACCATCGGCAATATTGTCCAAAATTTCTTTTCCCCGTGGACTCATGCTGCCATCAGGGTTATACATCAATGCTCTGTTTTGATCGCCCACAATGAAACCCACTGCAATATTATTCACAGAACCCAAACCTTGTTGGCCCAAATAAGCCCCCATACTCTTGGTCAAATTTTCTGCTGCCGCATAAGCTGCACCATAGTCTACGACCTTAGACAATGGTGTGAGTCCAGCCATAGATGTTATGTTCACAACGTGGCCTTCTTTACCCAAACGTTTGAGGTGTTGTACATAATGTTTAATGGAATGCACCTTGGCAAAATAGTTCGCATCCATCATCTCGCTCGAAACACTGGGGTCAATCAATTCATATGGATTGTCCGGCACAACAACCGCTTCTTTTCTATTACCACCCGAACCATTCACAACCAAATGAACGTGCCCGAATTCTTTTTCGGCAAATGCATAAACACCTCCAACGCCCTCAAAGTCTCCCGCATCTGCCAAATGGGTCGTAAAACGCTGCCCATCTTTTTCACCTAATGAATCCACCAATATCTGTGAAGACGGCGTTCGGTCTGTGGTTTCTCTGCTGACAACCACCAAATTCATGCCTTCTGCAACCAATGAATTTGCAATCGATTTACCAATGGCACCCGCACCAAACATGATCGCTGTTTTTCCTTCCAAACTCATTCACAACCTCCAAGATAATTTTAAGAATGTCAATGCATATAAAACATCGTTCGGGTGAAGAATATCCACACAAAACGACAAAACATCAAATGTTACTTTTCCCGAAACGTCTCTGGCCATTTCGGCTCATAACCGCTCTCAAACAACCAGTCGAAATCCTCCGGCACAATATGAGACCGCTCAGGGCGAAGCTTTTCTTTGAGCTTCGGGAAAAACGTCATCAGGTCATCACGCTGATTCTTAGGGAGACCGACACGCACTCCGTCAGCAACCCAAGAGGTCCCCAAGGCTTTGCGAGGCACGTTGTCTTCATTTTGCCAAGCCGAATGCAACGCAGAACTACACAAAACCAAAATCTGTCCTCTGCGCGCAATTTGTGGCACGGGTTCTTGATCTGCCCAGAGCGTATCTCCAACCTCGGGGATGTGCTCAGGAAAAGACGGTGATTTCTCGTTCGGAAAAGGTCGTAGGCCATGAACGCGCGGCAACATCGCTTTGTGCTCTGGCGTCAGCACTCGGCTCCAATATTCCATAATAGGTTTGTGGCTACCTGGCAAAACCCGCATGGCACCGCGATCCTGAGGGACATCGTTCACCCAAAACCAAAGCTCTACCCGCATCCTACGAGGTGTGGCCGTAAAATCTTCCCAAGTCGCCTGAATGTCTGTATGAAATCCATTTGCCCATTGATCATATGCACG
>JABIFK010000928.1 GCA_018650745.1 Candidatus Latescibacterota bacterium
ACGAAAATCCCTGAGCATCTGCCGACGCAAGATATGGAAATATTGCGCAGGTGTTGTGAGACACCCTACTTGCATATTGTCTTCGGCACACAATGCTTGATAACGCTCCAAACGCGCACTTGAGTGTTCAGGCCCCTGGCCTTCAAACCCGTGTGGCAACAACATCACCAAACCACTCATCTTTTGCCACTTTGCCTCAGAACTTGAGATAAACTGATCCATAATGGCTTGGGCCCCATTGGCAAAATCGCCAAATTGAGCTTCCCAAATTGTGAGTTTGTGTGGATTGGCATAACTCACACCATATTCAAAACCCAAAACGGCCAATTCCGACAGCATCGTATTGATCGCAGTAAAGATGCCTTGATCTTCAGACAAAAAAGCCAAAGGGGCGTGTAACTTGCCGTTTTTGATATCGTGCCATACCGAATGCCTGTGACTAAAGGTGCCGCGCTGAGCGTCTTGCCCTGCAAGTCGCACATCAACGCCCTCCGCCAACAAGGTACCAAAGGCCAACATCTCTGCACATCCCCAATCAATGGGCGTCTTGCCATTGACCATCTCTATCCGAGTGTCTAACAAACGTTGCATCTTTCTATAAATGTTAAACCCTTCGGGAACGGTCGTCGCTTTGGTAGCGATGTCGATCAATTTTTTCTTAGCGACAGCCGTCTTCGCAGAACGATTTTCACCGGCCTTGCCCAAACCCTGCCAACGCCCCGAAAATGGGGCAACCCGACTCGCAGTCGTTTTTGACCTCGCTTCGGCCTGCCCGTCTTCCAACCGCGTTCGAATCTCTTGTCGCATTTCGTCAACATCATTTTGCCCCAGCACATTTTGCGCAACCAAACGGTTCCCATACAAAGTTGCTGTTGTTGGATGTTTGGCAATTTCGGCATATTGCACGGGTTGTGTGAAGGCCGGATCATCTGACTCATTGTGGCCATAGCGGCGGTAACACCACATATCAATCACCACATCATTCTTCACCGCTTGGCGGTATGCCATGGCCATTCGGGCTGTGTGAACAACCGCTTCAGGATCGTCACCATTCACATGAAAAACAGGCATTTTTACGATTTTGGCGACATCTGTTGGATAAGACGTAAATCTTGATTCCCGTGGCAGTGCCGTGAAACCAATCTGATTGTTCACAATAATGTGGATGGTGCCCCCATTATCGTAACCCTCTAAATGAGACAAACAAATCGTCTCAGGCACAATGCCTTGACCCGCAAAAGCTGCATCGCCGTGAATCAACAAGGGCACCACGTGATGGTGTTGAATATCCTGACGCATTTCTTGCTTGGTGTATACAATGCCCTCAATAACCGGGTTCACCAACTCCAAATGGCTGGGATTGGGCGTGAGTCCCAAATGGACTTTTTTGTCATCTCGCGTGACATAATCATGCGCAAACCCCATATGATATTTCACATCTCCAGAGCCCTCACTGCGATCTACCTCTAAACCCTCAAATTCAGAAAGCATCAGGTCATAAGACTTGCGCATCACGTGGGTCAAGACGTTCAATCGGCCACGGTGTGCCATTCCCAAAACCATTTCTTCAACATCTAAAGCGGCACCCGTTTCGATCAATGCGTGCAGCATGGGTATCAGGCTATCGGCCCCTTCAACAGAAAACCGCTTATAGCCAATGTATTTGGTGTGCAAGAATTGCTCAAATTCTTCGGCTTCAAGGAGTTGGTACAAAAGGGTTTTGCATTGCTCTCCCGTATACTTTGGCCTGTTGAGAATAGGTTCCATTTGTCGCTCAAGCCATTCGCGTTGGCTCTTATACGGAATCTCAGAAAACTCCACGCCAATCGGTCCACAATAGGTTTGTTTCAGCTTGTCCAACAGGTCTCTCAAGGTGCCATCCGTCTGCCCTAAAAAACCTCCGGAACCCACCTGACGGTCTAAATCCTCTTCAGTAAAACCGTATTCACTTAGATCCAGCAAAGGGTGAGGAGGACGCTGATAACTCATCGGAGCCAAATCAGCAATCATATGCCCCCAAGTACGGTAAGCGTTGACCAACGAAATAGCACCTCGGTCTTCCGAAGCATCAGCGGAGGAAGCGGGTGGCCCAGAGCGTTGCACTTGGCCATCTGCACCCAAATCAAAACCCGCAAAAAAGGCCCGCCATCCATCGTCGACAGATAACGGGTCATCTTGAAATTGCGCATAAACCTGTTCTATATATGCAACATTTGATATTTGAGAGACATCAAAAGGCGTCATAGCTATATCCTTTGGCCAAAGTCGCAGAATCTCAAGCTTTGCTTAAGACATCACGATTCGTGTCACAACAAACCGCATCACAAAAAACGAAAGAGTACATCACAAACCATCTGAATAACCCCATGAATCACACAGTTTCGAAAAGGTAACACCCTTAACTTCTAATGTCAAGTTTAACAACCACTAAGTGCGAAATATCGGTCAAATACCTCGCAAAAAGTATCACCCAATTTGATCACCTGATCCCCATTGTGCAGACATGAAGCCAAATGGTAATTTTCGCTTGACAGAAAACCTATACATTGTATAATTTATGTTCTTGTCACATGTTGTCCATCTTTCTATTTTCATTAAGTTTACGACCTATGAATCTTGTAACCACCAAAACGCTATATCAACTGATTGTGCCAACCTCACCCAATGGTGTGCACGCAATTCCCCAACAATCTCGCATAGTACAACGTGCCGATGCGCGCTCGTTCCCCTATACCCTTCCCTTATTCGCGAGTCTCATTGCGGCGATTTCAATTATCGCCTAACATTCAGGCTCATCCAATACCCCCACAACTTAAATGCGGATAGAGCCTGTGCCTTAATCATCACATTGGCTACCGATATTTTTATGCCCGAAGGAAATGACAAATGCCTCAAAAACATACCATATCAGCCCTCGTCGAAAACCATTTTGGTGTCCTGTGCCGTATTGCGGGTTTGTTTTCAAGCCGCGGGTTCAACATAGACAGCCTTTCTGTTGGCGAAACAGAAGACCCAAAAATATCTCGCATGACCATTGTTGTGCGTGGAGACGATAGCGTTTTGGAGCAGGTTGTTAAACAACTCAACCGACTCATTGACGTCATTCGTGTCATTGACATTACACAAGGCACCTTTATCGAACGCGAACTTACGCTCATTAAGGTCAATGCCAACACAACCACACGAACAGAAATCATTCAAATTGCCGAAGTCTTCCGCGCAAATGTCGTCGATGTGAGTGCCAACTCTATGACAATAGAAGTCACTGGGCGTCACGACAAGGTGCAGGCTATCATTGCCATGCTCGAACCATACGGCATAGAAGAAATCGCACGCACCGGCACCGTTGCCCTACTACGCGATTCAACACCCAAAAAATAAATCGCCGCTTAAGCACAACCAAGGGACTGATCAACTATGGCCAATTCAGACAACAAAAATCGTGTCATCATCTTCGATACCACTTTGCGTGATGCCGAGCAAACACCAGGTGCTTCCCTCACCGTCCGTGAAAAGATTGAAATTGCATATCAACTCGCCAAACTCAATGTCGATGTGATCGAGGCGGGTTTCCCCATTTCTTCTGACGAAGACTTCACGGCTGTACGGCGCATCGGGCAAGAAGTAGAAGGTCCAATCGTTTGCGGTTTAGCACGAGCCATTATGTCCGATATAGACCGTGCAGGCGAAGCCCTCAAAGGGGCACCCAAACCCCGCATTCACACATTCATTGGCACATCTGCCCACCACATTTCAATGGTTGGCAAATCACCCGCCGATGTCAAACAGATGGCCGTCAATGCCGTTGAACGGGCAAAGTCGCATTGTGATGATGTTGAATTTTCACCCATGGATGCCGCCCGCACAGAACCAGACTATTTGCACGAAGTAATTGAGGCCACAATAGCGGCCGGTGCCACAACCATCAATATTCCAGACACCGTGGGTTATGCAGTCCCAGAACAATTTGGCACCCTGATCCGGAATATATGCAAAAAAGTACCAAACGTCGATCAAGCCGTGCTGAGTGTGCACTGTCATGATGATTTGGGCATGGCCACGATCAACGCATTGGCCGCACTGACCAACGGTGCCCGCCAAGTCGAATGCACCATGAACGGCCTTGGTGAACGCGCAGGAAACACCTCTCTCGAAGAAGTGGTCATGGCCATTACCACTCGCGGCGACTATTTTGGGCTGCACACCCAAGTAAAAACAACCGAAATCGTGTCGACCAGCCGTTTGGTCAGCCGCCTCATGGGCATTGTTGTTCCGCCTAACAAACCCATTGTGGGCGCCAATGCATTTGCACATAGCTCTGGTATCCATCAAGATGGTGTGCTAAAATCGCGTGAAAATTTTGAAATTATGGATCCGACCTCTGTCGGATGGACAGAATCAAGTATTGTCCTCACAGCTCGATCGGGTCGCCACGCCTTGCGTCATCGTTTAGAAGAGTTGGGGTTCAAGCTCAACAAAGAAGAAATCAACCAAGCCTACGAACGCTTTGTTAAAGTAGCAGACAAAAAAAAGGAAGTCTTCGACGACGATCTGATGGCCATTGTGGAAGACGAAATTCGAGATATCCCGGCACGCTATCAACTGGATTACTTGCATACTGTGAGCGGAACAAGCACAGTGCCATCAGCCACAGTGCGACTCAAAATTGATGGAGAAGATGACGTCCAGGAGTCTGCTTGGGGAGACGGCCCAGTGGATGCCACTTATCAGGCCATTAAAACGGCAGTCAAAACCGATGTTAAAGTGAAAGAATATGGTATTCGCGCCATTACCAGTGGCGCAGAGGCCTTGGGTGAAGTCACCGTAACCCTCACCGATGCAGAAAAGAACGAGGCCAAGGGCCGTGGTGTTTCTACTGACGTTATCGAGGCCAGCGCCAAAGCGTTCTTGGACGCACTCAACCGCTTAACGATCAAACAAACCATACCAAAACGCGAACCAACGGTCTAATTTAGCCCACAGAGAGGATTAGGAACCATTATGGGAAAAAGCCTATTTCACAAAGTTTGGGATGCGCATGCCGTGCGCACTCTGCCCTCTGGACAAACCCAATTGTTTATCGGTCTGCACCTTATTCACGAAGTGACCAGCCCACAAGCATTTCAGATGCTCAGAGAACGTAACCTCAAAGTTGCCTACCCAGATCGTACATTTGCAACGGTGGATCATATTGTCCCCACGCACGAAGTAAGCCGCCCATTTGCCGACGATATGGCCGAAAAGATGATGACGGCCATTGAACAAAATGCAAAAGAGTTTGGTGTCACACTCTTCGACCTCAATGATGAACGCCAAGGCATTGTGCATATCATCGGCCCTGAACTGGGCCTAACGCAACCCGGTATGACCATCGCCTGCGGTGACAGTCACACCTCAACCCACGGAGCTTTTGGTGCCATCGCATTTGGTATCGGCACCTCGCAAGTTCGCGACATTATGGCCACACAGTGCCTGGCAATGGAACCTTTAAAAGTGCGGCGCATTGAGGTTTCTGGCGAATTACAAAAAGGTGTTTACGCAAAAGATGTCATACTGAACATTATTCGCAACTTGGGCGTAAAAGGTGGCGTGGGCTACGCATATGAATTTGCCGGAGAGACCATTGAAAACATGAACATGGAAGAACGTATGTCCATTTGCAATATGGCCATTGAAGGTGGGGCTCGAGCAGGATATATCAATCCTGACCAAACCACCTACGACTACCTCAAAGGCCGTCCAGAAGCCCCTCAAGGCGAAGCTTTTGACCGAGCAGTTGAATGGTGGAAGTCAATGGCATCAGACAAAGATGCGCACTATGACGACGTATATAAACTCGACGGTGCCGCTTTAGAACCCACCGTAACGTGGGGCATTACACCCAGCCAATCTGTTTTCGTCAACGAGAATGTGCCTGCATTGGCAGACTTAGAAGACGATGAAAGACACGTAGCGTCCGAAGCCTATGAATATATGGGTCTCAAACCCAATGCACCTATTGCCGGTATGCCCGTCAATGTCGCTTTCATCGGGTCGTGTACTAATGGACGCATATCTGACCTAAGAGAAGCTGCCAAGATTGTCAAAGGGCACAAGGTCTCTTCCAGTGTCAAAGCGCTTGTGGTTCCAGGATCTAAGGAAGTACTCAAAGCAGCCGAAGCAGAAGGTTTACACGAAATATTCAAAGAAGCTGGTTTTGAATGGCGTGGTGCAGGATGTTCTATGTGCTTGGCCATGAACCCAGACAAGTTGCAAGGCAATGAGGTTTGCGCCTCATCGAGCAATCGCAACTTCAAGGGCCGCCAGGGCAGCCCCACTGGCCGCACCCTATTAATGAGCCCCGCAATGGTCGCCGCAGCAGCACTCGCAGGCGAAGTCACTGACGTTCGTACATTGTTGAATTGAGAGGCAAAACATGAGTGAACTCGTATCCATGGTTCAATCTGTCGGGGGCCGCGCAATACCC
>JABIFK010000522.1 GCA_018650745.1 Candidatus Latescibacterota bacterium
CATATGATTGTCACAGAATTTCCCATATCAGGTGTCAACTTGGGCGAGGGGTTTGAAAAGATACGTGTAAAAGACCCGAATCATTACCAATTGCTCTACCAAACCCAAGCACCCAAAGTTTCGGTGTATGCGTTGAAAACCCCCTAAAGCTCCAGCACAGTTCTTATGCCAAAACGGATCATGTATATCAGCCCAGGTACAGACTTAGGCGGCGGTGAAGTTAGTTTACTCACCCTCATTTCAAATCTGGATCGCACACAATACACCCCCATCGTATGTACTTATGGACAAGGCCGTTTTGCCGAACGGGTTAAGAAGCTGGATTGTCCATTGCATATTCTATCGTATGGCGGCATCTTATCTCAATTGTTATTTGTTTTCAAACTCAAAAACCTGATCAAGTCCAAAAGAGCTGACCTTGTACATGTCAACACGCTTGACATTCGTGCCGGCATTGCAACACGCCTTGCACGTGTTCCGCTTATGGGTCATTTGCGGGTAATCTTCCCAACAACTTGGGTTGACAGAGCATTTGTCAAAATCGCGGACACGACCATCGCAGTTTCCAATGCAGTAAGAGACCACTTTTGCAAAGAAGAAAACACACCGATTGATGCATTTAAGACCATCTACAACGCAGTTGATACACAAGAGAATGCAAAAGGCAGTGACCTGCGAGAAGAATTGGGCTTAGGTCCGGATACAAAAATTATAGGTGTGGTAGGACGCATAGATCCCTGGAAAGGGATGGAAACATTCGTTGAAGCTGCCGCAAAGTTAAACGAAACTTCCCCCCAAACTCACTTTGTGATAGCAGGAAACCCTGGTCCTTCCGAAGAAGAACAAGCGTATAACCAGCATTTAAAGAATCGCACGACAGAACTCCAACTCACAGATACTTTGCATTTTCTAGGATACAGATCGGACGCACTAAATGTGATCAAACAGTTCACTGCGCTTGTCGTTCCTTCACGCATTTTGCAGACACCTGAAGGCATAAAGACTGAGGGGTTTGGGCGCGTAGCTGCCGAAGGTTTGGCCATGCACACACCCGTCATTGCATCTTGTGTCGGAGGGCTTCCTGAAATTATCGAACATAACAAAACGGGCCTCCTTTTTACTGAATCTGATGCTGAAGATTTGGCAAGCCAAATAAAATACTTACTCGACAACCCTGACCTGTGTCACCAAATTTCGGACGCAGGCGTCAAACGCTTCAACAAATATTTTTCGGTAAACTGTCACCTTCACAACATCCAATCTCTTTATGCCAGAATCCTTACAAAATAGCCCTCTGCTTATTGGCATTGATGGGCGTGAACTCTTGCCCGACACCTTTACAGGGTTTGGCAGGTATATCGAAAATTTCCTGAATGCAAAAATAACGCGCGGCTCACATCATCGATTCACAATTTATGGCAACCAACATACACGCTTTCCAAATGCAAATGCCAACTACACCTTCAAACGACTTGAAGAGCAAAATACGCTATGGTGGGACCAAGTCACCATTGTCAAAGCCATTCGCCAAGATCGGATTGATCTTTTTTTTACGCCATATGACAAAATGCCGGTCAGATCGCCCTGCCCGGTGGTGATGACCGTGCACGACTTGCTTTATCAGTATGTCTCCGATCTTTCAGGCTTGAAGAAGTGGACCTACAACACACTGTACCGCATGCAACGCGGCTATATGGCGCGACACGCAGCGCGGGTTCTAACCGTTTCAGAACACAGTCGAGATGATATATCGAGATACTACAATTTACCACCAAACCAGATTGTGATTACACATAACGCGGTCTCAGATCGATTTCATGCAGGCCTTGACAAAACAACCGTCGAGGATGTCAAAAAAAAATATAAGATCCCAGCACCCTACATATTTAATCTGAACAATTTTAAACCACACAAAAACCCAGGTGGGCTCATTGAAGCCTATGCACAACTCCCCAGTGACTTACAGAAACAGATCCATCTCGTCATTGGTGGAAAACACAATAGCTTCACACAACCGTTGCAACAGCGTGTCAAGGCACTTGGTCTTTCAGATGCAGTCCACTTTCCAGGCATCATACATGATGAAGACTTGCCAGCCATTTATGCCGGCGCCGATCTTTTTGTCATCACTTCATTTTATGAGGGATTTGGCATTCCACCCATTGAAGCCATGGCCAGCGGAACGCCAGTCGTCTCATCTAACGCAACATCTTTACCCGAAGTAATTGGTGATGCAGGCCTTCTCGTGTCCCCCGATGACGTGCAAAGCTTAACCGTGGCAATGAAAGAAATCCTGAGCGACGAAAATCTACGTACCACGCTTATACAAAAAGGATTACAGCGCATCCGCGAGTTTACACAAGAAAGAGTCGCAGGTAAAATCCTTGACGCATTAGAAGAGACAGCACACATCGCTCTCAAAAACGAACCCGTCTGAAACACGGACATCCATTTTTCCATAACGAGATCAGCACATGGCATCCTCCATACTGATAGCAAACGATTACCCACCCATCACCAGTGGGATTGCTACCGTTTTTTACGAGATCTGGCGTCGCTTGCCTCCAGAACAAACCCGTGTCTTGGCACCAAAGATGCCCAAAACACAACAGATCGACGCATCTTGTCCTACGCGTATCAAACGCATCCGTTTGCCATTAGGAGAAAGTGGCATCGCAAAACTCTTAAAAACGACGCGTACTCTGCAATGGACCTTGGTGCAGGGACTCTTCAATCGGCCCTCCCGCATTCATTGCGGTCAGGTTATTTCATCGGGTATTGCTGGGTTACTATGCAAAAAACTCTACGGCATCCCATATGTCACCTGGGTCTATGGATCGGAAACAGCACGCCTTGCCCAAGGCGGCAAGTCTGCCAATTTGATGCGGAAGGTGCTGGAAGAAAGTGAATGGATCATTACCAACAGCAACATGACATCCGAAGAATTTCTTTCATTTGGCGTTCCGAAAGAAAAAATACGCCGGGTGTATCCGGGCGTAGATCCAGAACGCTTTGCACCAACGCCTAAAAATCAAGATTGGATTGACAAACTCGAGATTCAAGACAAACGCATCTTGCTCACCGTTGCCCGCTTAGACCAAAGAAAAGGGCATGACAAAGTATTGCAAGCCCTGCCCCACTTGCCCGACGATGTGGTTTATTTGATTGGTGGAACAGGTAGAGAAGAACCTCGCCTACGCCAAATCGCCTCGGACCTAAACATTGAAGATCGCGTTCATTTTTTAGGATTTGTTACCGATGAAGATCTGCCCACTCTCTACAACCTATGCGACGTGTTTGTCATGCCCAACAGAGTCACAGAAGGTACCGCGCTGGCAGGTGACATTGAAGGATTTGGCATCACATTTATTGAAGCGGGTTCTTGTGAAAAACCAGTTATTGCGGGCAGATCGGGTGGCGCAGTAGAAGCCGTATTGGATGGCCAAACTGGACTCTTGGTAGACCCGACCTCTGAAACTGAGATTGTCGAAGCCATCCTACGTTTTCTAGATGAGCCTGATTTTGCCAAAAAAATGGGCCAACAAGCCCGCCAACGCATCCAAAAAGAACTCGACTGGCGCATTTTGGCCAAACTTGTTGAAGATATCTTATAGCGTACACATCCTGCAGAAAGGGACGGACTCATGTCCGAAGCAAACCTCGACACAACAGCCGTACAACGCCCAGGCGCATTTTTTGGACACATCACTCAAAATGTGCGCAATTTGGCCAACGAATATTTCTCTACCGCACAAAAAGGCCTTACTTTGGACGTGGGCTGCGGCAATGGCCTTTTTTTTGCTTCTTTACCCAAACCGACGGGCAAACTGGTTGGCACAGACCTCGACTTATCCCTGCTTTATGAATCCAAACAAATTTTCAAGGACAACGAGGTCGCAAATGTATCCCTCGTGCAGGGCAATGTCACCACAATGCCCTTCGAAGACAAATCATTTGATAACATATTCTTTTTAAACACGTTAATCAACATTCCAACAGATGAAATTGCCACGATATTGCTCAATGAACTCATGCGTATTTGTCGGCCCGGAGGACGTATCTTTGTAGACATCCGAAATGCAGGCAACCCCATCTTAAGATATCGTTATTGGCGCCATAATCGCCGCGAGGAATTCACGACCCGAGGTTACCATTTGCGCCACTTGGCTGGTTTATTTGCAACAAAAGGCTTCAAAATTACACGAAAAACGGCCATCGGCCCCAAACTCCCTTTCTTGGCCCTGGGATACTTTTTGGAAGCACAAGCGCCACAATAATTGACCGATACCGAAATTGAACTATATTATTAATATCGCTCACTTTATACCGCATCACACCCATCGAATTTACTTATGAAAACACCATCTGCCGGTACCCCCATTTCCCCATTCGCTCTGTTGCGTGCATTCATGCCTTTTGGGGGCAAAGGAACACTCCAAGCAGCCATGCAAGATCAGTTGAATGTGACTTGGTGTGGTCTGTCGGGTTCTGGCACATCTGCTATTTATGCTACTTTGCTTGCTTTGCGTAAACATTCAGACAAAACAGAGATCATTTTGCCCGCCTACACAGCACCATCGCTCATCTTGCCAATTCGAAAAGCAGGTTTGACACCCGTTTTGTGCGACATATCTCCCGAAACACTCAATTCGGGTTCAAAAGAGATCTTACCTTACGTAGGTTCAAACACATTGGGCATCATGCCCGTTCACATGTTTGGTCTGCCAACCGACGTTCCCGAAATGAATCGCCAGCTTAAGAACGAACCCATCTTTACAATTGAAGATGCCGCATCGGCAATGGGTGCAGAAATTGACAACATTCCTGTAGCCACGCAAAGTGATGTTGGCGTTTACAGTTTCAATCGGGGCAAGAATCTATCGACATTTACTGGTGGTGCTGTTATGACCAACCGTGAAGATCTCATCCAAGACATCAACACAGAGATCAATGCGTTTCCAACACCGGATTTCAAATATGCTCTCAAAATCCGGACCTTTTCGGTTGCGCTATCGCTTGTCGTACACCCATTTTGGTACAGTCTCCTCCTGCCGTTTGCATCAAAATTCAAATACACATCATTGCACACAGATTTTCATACCTGGTCCTATACCCCGTATCAATCTCGTTTGGGTCTCAAACTGATCCGAAAACTTGAAACATTCACCCAAAAGCGCGCAAACAATGCGAACTTTCTCATTCAAGCCTTATCGGACATTGATGGCATCAAACTGCCTACAGTCTTGGCAAACAGTCGCCCAGCATACAATCAATTCCCGATTTTACTTCCCGATGAGACCACCCGAGAAACCGTGCATCAAGCAATCCTAAAAACGGGACTTGAAGCAACACTCTTGTATCCAGATCCCATACACAGGCTTTATTCAGATATTTGGGATGGGCAAGGCACAGACCCGTTTCCCAATGCCACAACAATTTCAAAACGCATTTTGTTGATCCCCGTTCACCCATTGGTTCCCAAACGTGCTTTAGAACGTGCCGTGGAAGCCATTGCTCAAACGCTCAAAACAATTTAGGCGATACAATTGGATTTTGCATTACAGATGTTTATGGGGGATACATCTTGTCAACAATCCGTGAGCCAAATAGACATCCCCATCACCAAGAGGTAAACCGCCGTGATAGCTCGAAAAAATCTCCTCAGAAATGCGCGCAAAGCCATAACCCAACCTGGGTATGCTTTTAGAACTGCATTTAAACGCATGCGTTCATATGCGACTTACCAGTTTAAAGACGGTTATAGTGCGCCACCAGAAACCGTTTCACTTTTTCTGACGCTCAAATGCAACCTCACGTGCCACATGTGTGGTCAATGGGGAGATAACGGTGCTTTTAAGGAGTTTTCAAATGAAACGCTGCGAGATCAACTCTCCCTTGATGAAATCAAGAAACTCATAGACAACATCGCCCCGCACAAACCCAACATCACCTTATTTGGTGGCGAGCCGATGATGTATAAAGATTGGACCGATGTTGTCAAATACATCAAGAGCAAAGGCATGCGGTGTAACATGGTCACCAATGGCACCCTCATGTCTGTTTATGCAGAACGCATTATCGACTCTGGCATTGATGAGATCATTCTTTCATTAGATGGTAAAGAAAGCGTTCACGACGATACACGTAACAAAGCGGGTACCTTTGAAGCACTCACCCAAGGGGTACGTGATGTCGCAAAATTGCGCAACGAACGTGGCCTGAGCCTGCCCCACCTGAATATCAATACCACCGTCTATGAAACCAACTATCGCGACCTCAATGAATTGGTAGACATCGCCGAAGATATTGGCGCAGACAACATCAACTTCCACCACCTCCTATTTATCAACCAACAAATGTACGACAAACACAACGTCATCTTCCAAGAGAACTTCAACCAAGTCACGCCTGACTGGGCAGGTTTTGTTTGGGAAGAACTGCCAGATATGGATCCTGAAGTTTTGCTCAAATCGCTTGACGTGGTCGAAAACCGAAAATCCCGAGTGAATGTATCAGTTTATCCAAATTATACACCCGACGAAGTTCGCCGATATTATAATGGATTTGAGTTTGAGTCTGACAGTTACAAAAATCGATGCATGAGCCTTTGGATGACAGCTTATGTTATGCCCGATGGTGCTGTGCGCCCTTACCATACCATGAACTTTTCTCCTGGCAACGTGCGCAAAGATAACTTTATGGAAATTTGGAATAATAAGATTTACAAAAGCTACCGCCGCTTGATCAAAAAACGTAAGAATTTCCCTGTGTGTTCCAAAGGATGTACAGAGTTATATCGTTATTAACATTTTTTCAGATGGGTGTGGATATCTCCTTTTTTCCGACCAAAAACATGACCAAACTAAGCACACGGATTTTCTTGCTACTTTTCACGCTTTTTTTGAGTGCCTTTCCATATCAGCCAAAACTTTTCGCCCAAACACTGAAGCCAGTTCGAGGTGTCATTCACTTGGACTCCACAATCAGTGGTGGCGAAATGGCGCCTGAAGAATTGGTTCGTTTTCTAAAAGAAAATGACATGCAAGCCGCCATTTTCTCAGACCAAATCACGACCCATGTGCACTATGGTTTCTTTCCAGTACCGGCTTTTACAGAATGGCTCTCGGCCAAAATAGTCGCATCCAGGTTTGGCA
>JABIFK010000930.1 GCA_018650745.1 Candidatus Latescibacterota bacterium
ACTGGCCGCGCGTTTCCGATTATTGCTGATTTGACTACCAGCGTGGTTGCTGAGGGGAAGATAAGAGTCAAACGCAATTTGGGGGAACAATTACCTGAAGGATGGGTGATAGATGCAGACGGCAATCCCACAACTGATCCTGCGAAATTTTACGGACCTCCGCGAGGTACCATTTTACCTTTTGGTGGCATTTCGGCACACAAGGGTTATGCGTTGTCAATTGTTGTAGATGTGCTGTCTGGTGCGTTGGGTGGAGCTGGTTGCAGTCGCGAAGGCGGACCCTCTGGCGGAAATGGCGTTTTTGTTATGGTATTTGATATAGGTGCTTTTACTGGAAGAGACACATTTCGGGACGAGATGGACACTTTTGTCTCGTTCTTGAAGAGTTCACCTTTAATGGCTGGTTTCGACGAAATATTGATGCCGGGTGAAATGGAAGCACGTATGCGTGCTCAAAAAGAGAAAGACGGGGTCCCCGTGGATGACGAGACTTGGCGCCAAATATGTGAGACGGGTCGTTCTGTTGGTGTTGCACTGGATGCGTAATGCTTCTTCCTTACGAAACCCAATAAGCAAATGACGTTCTTTACAGATTTTATAAGCCCTAGTATGAGGCATTTGGAGGTGGTGTGGCGAATATGGAGTTGAATGCTGTTGTTACGCGAAAGTTGGTACTGAGCCCTGAACTCTTTGTTATTCGTGTTGCGCCCAAAGGATGGGAGTTGCCAGATTTTGTGCCTGGACAATTTGCGGTGATCGGGCTCCCCGATACTTCGCCTCGTGTAGAAATAAGTGATCCCGAGGTTGGGGAGCCGAGTGGGAAGATGATTCGCAGGGCCTATTCGATTGCGTCTTCACCCTTGGTTCGAGATCATCTTGAATTTTATGTTTCCATGGTGGCTGAAGGGGTATTGACCCCACGGTTGTTCGCTTTGGATATAGGAGATTCATTGTGGCTGGGACCCAAAATTACTGGGCACTTTACTCTAGAAAGTGTGCCCGAAGATCAAAACGTGATATTGGTTGGCACTGGAACAGGGGTTGCTCCGTATATTAGTATGGTCCGTACACACCTGCCTTGGAAAAAGGGGAGAAAAATGGCCATTTTACACGGTGCACGTCAGTCGTGGGATCTGGCATATTTGGAAGAAATGACGTCAATGCAACGTGTCTACGACGACTTGATCTATTTGCCCCAAATTAGTAGGCACCAAAATGAACATGTGCCGTGGCCAGGTTTGACTGGACACGTCCAAAATCTTTGGACCAACGGTGCACTTAAGGCTGCATGGGGAGAACAACCCTCTCCTAACAATACACATGTCTTCTTGTGTGGTAACCCCGCGATGTGCAATGATATGAAAACTCTATTAGAGGCTGACGGTTTTGTTGAACATTCGCGAAAATCGCCAGGACAAATTCACGTTGAACTGTATTGGTAAGTACTTGTATGTCGGAATTTGATGTTGTATACGATGGTATTATCTTAGGCGCTGGGCATAACAGCTTGATTTTGCAAGCTTATCTGGGGCAAATGGGCCTGAGCACGTTATGTCTTGAACGTTCCGATAAACCCGGAGGTGGTCTGTCCACAGTTGAGGACCCCCGTCATCCGGGTTTTTTGCATAATACCCACTCGTTTTTTCACCGGGGTGTGACACACTTGCCTTGGTACCGGGACCTTCAGCTTGAAAAATACGGTGCAAAATATATCGAGCCAGATCTCAATGTGGCGCTGGTGTTGGAAAGTGGAGACATGTTGGGCTGGTGGACTGATTTTGAGAAAACGGTAGATTCCTTTGCGCAATTTAGTAAAAATGACGCCGAAGCACTTCGGCGATGGCGAGATGATTTCTTACCTGTCGTAAATCAAATTCTCATACCCGAAAGCCAAGCACCGCCATTGCCACCCGCCAAACGGCGCGAGTGGTTAATGCAATCCGCCGCCGGACGACTGTTGCTTGATGTTAGCGTTTTATCACCTTTGGAATTTGTAGAACGGGAATTTGAGCATCCTGTCATTCAAGCGGGTTTGTTATTTTTCAATGGGCTGCGTGAGGTCGATCTAAGATGTCCTGGATTTGGACACCACATTCCTGCGTTGTTGGCAAGTGCAGGCAAAGCCCAGATGTGCCTAGGTGGTTCTGCTGGTTTGGCTCGGGCGTTGGTTGCTGCTGTAGGAAAAACCGGAGGAGAAATCAGAGTTCAAAGCCAGCCGAAGGAAATGGTTGTTGAGAATGGGCGCGTTGTTGGTATCGTTACCCAAGAGGGTTTGCGAATTGGTGCGCGCCAATTTGTCGCGTCTGGTTTAAATCCTCAACAAACCTTCTTAGATTTATTGCCACAGGGGGTACTGCCAAAAAAATGGCGAGATCGTGCGTTGCGTTTCGAGTACAATATGATTGCCCCTCTATTTGCGCTTAACCTTAACCTTCATGCACCTCCGAGTTATTCGGCATCTGAGAAAAATCCAGAGGTTAAAGATGCGTTGATGGTCATATTGGGTTTGGAGCATTTCGACCAATTTGCAGATATAGTTACCCACCATAAAAATGGGACAATCCCACCTACAGTGATGTGGGGCGCTTGCCCGACCCATTTTGATGCCTCACAAGCGCCGGCAGGAAAACACACCGCATTTATGTGGGAAAAACTGCCTTATCGTTTAAACGGTGACCCTGCAAATTGGGATCGCGAACGAGAAGCACACGGCCGTATGATGTTGGATCGCTGGTGTGACTTTGCGCCAAATTTGAAGGATGACGTTGTGGATTGGTTTGTACGGAGTGCGTTGGATACGGAACGGTCATTGCCGAATATGGTGGGTGGTGATTTGCTGGTGGGTGCGTTTAGCAATGGCCAAGTAGGACATAATCGCCCCTTTGCAGGGGCTGGTAATTATCGTGGATATTTGGATGGTTTGTATTTGTGTGGTTCGTGCTGTCATCCCGGGGGCAACATAACGGGATTGCCTGGGTACAATGCTGCACAGGTTATTTTAAATGATTTGGATTTAGTGGCTGATTGGATGCCTGATCCTCTCGAAAATATAATGGGGTTATAAACATGAGTGATGTCAGTATGATGTTGAAAAGAGGACGGGAAAAGTGGATTTTAGAAGGCCATCCGTGGATCTTTCGGGCGGCGGTAGCCAAGGAACCTAAGGGGCAGCCCATTGGTGAAGTGGTTGATGTTGTAGATTGGCGTGGTAAGTTCATTGCAAAAGGGTTTTACAACTCGCATTCCTCAATACCTTTAAGGGTATTGTCACGTGATCCTGACGAAATTATTGACGCTCAATGGATGTCCAAGCGTATCCATCAAGCTGTTGTTTTGCGCGCGCGTGCCTTTGATGACGAAGTTACAAGCGCGTACCGATTGGTTCACGGTGAAAATGATTTCTTACCAGGATTGGTTGTTGATAAGTATGGAGAGTTTTTGGTTGTGCAAATCCATACGTTGGGCATGGACCGTTGGCGTGATGTTATCGCAGAGGCATTGATGTTGCATGTCTCACCTAAAGGCATTTATGAGCGAAGCGATGTGGGTGCTCGACAGGGCGAGGGTTTGGAGACTTTGCCTGTGGGGCTCCTGGCAGGAGAAGAACCACCTGAACAGGTTGACTTTTTGGAAAATGGAATGAAATTTGTTTGCGATGTGCGCACGGGACAGAAGACAGGATTCTTCTTGGACCAACGAGACAATCGTGTGAATGTTGCTGCATTTTGCCAAGACGCAGAAGTGTTGAATTGTTTTAGTTATTCTGGTGGGTTTTCTGTATTTGCTGCACAAGGCGGGGCAACACGGGTCGAAAGTGTTGATGCGTCAGAACCCGCGTTGTTGTTGGCCAAGGAGAACTTGTCTGTAAATGGGTTTGACTCAAAAGATCATCCATGTATTCAAGAAAATGTTTTTGACTACCTGAAGGTTTGCAAAGAAAAGAGCAGGCAATTTGATGTCATAGTGGTTGATCCACCCGCCTTTGCCAAGTCTTCAGGGGCATTGAAACGGGCGTCACGGGCTTATGTGAGGTTAAATCGGATGGCAATCGATGTACTCAAACCTGGTGGCATATTGGTGAGTGCATCTTGTTCTTCTGCGGTAGATGATGACACTTTTTTAAGTTACTTGCGAACTGCTGGCGCAGAAACACGCCGCGATATCCAAGTGATCAAAACGCACTTTACTTCAATTGATCATCCAGGTTTTGTTGCTTTTCCTGAAGGGCGCTATTTGAAGTGCTTCTTTTGTGTGGTCACCTAATTCGGGAGGTTGTGTTTGGGTATTAAACTTTGGGAAGCTGTAACCGGACCCTCAGACCGTTTTCCGTCTTGTCATTGTTCGGTGATCGTTGAGCTGGATAATGGGGACTTACTCGTCGGTTATTATGCGGGTGAGGGGGAAGCAAAACCTGACGCCGCTTGGGTGTTTGCGAGAAAGTCTGCGGGGGAGACCGGTTTTGGACCTCTACTTTCTGTTGCAGACTCTAATGGTAAGCCCGAAGGAAATGGAATTTTTTTTCAAGATTCGGATGGAAAGGTTGTATTGATTTATAATACCATGCAAGGCCGCTTATATGGTCCTCATGGCCCCGGTGTTCGCTGGCGCACGTGCGATTTGCGCATGAAAAGTTCTGAGGATTTTGGGGCGACGTGGTCAGATGTTACGATGATCGATCCAAAATGGGGGCACGTGCCACGCTGCAAACCCATTCGGCTTAAGTCTGGGCACTTGATTTTTGGAACCGAATACGATGATGGTTATTCGCGTTTTTGGTTAAGTATAGACGATGGCGAGCATTGGCAGATGACGGGGCCTATTTTGGGCGAAAAAAACCAACATCCTACATTAATTGAGCGCGAGGATGGTTCTTTGCTGGCTTTGTTGCGGCCTTCGGGCAGCCAAGGTTTTGTTTTGCAAAGTGAATCTCAAGATGGTGGGCACACGTGGTCAGATGCCCTTGTTACAGATCTTCCATCGCCCTTTGCGGCGCTTGATGCTGTAAGATTGAACGATGGGCGTGTGGTCGTGGCTTGGAATAGCAACCCGGAAGCGAGAAACCCCCTTACTTTGGCCCTGAGTGAAGATGGCGGGAGGTCATGGGCTTCTCGGCGGGATCTGGTCACTGGGGAGGGATCGTTCCACTATCCCGCGGTGATTCAGACCGAAGATGGTTTGCTGCATGTCACTTTTACGAACAACCGAGAGACAATTGATCATATTGTGCTAAGTGTGGATTGGATCTTGGGAGAGGGCAGTGCATTGCCTGATTGGCGAGGAGATGGGAAACGGAGATTGCCTGATATGCTTTAGAAGATTAGGGTTATATACTGCCAAATGGACAAGATAAAACCAAGGAGCGTGAGACCCAAACACGCCAATGCAAATAAGATTGTGATACGCCCTTCTCTGCGCCCAGAATCTGAGACCAAGAATTGGGCAGCAACCCACCCTCCGGCGAATCCGCCAAAATGTGCCCAGTTGTTTACACCACTCATCAAAAACCCAAAAACAAACATAAGGATTGCCCATTGCCAGATTTGGCGCGTCATCGTGGCTCCCATGTTGCTTTTGGAATTGCGACCATAAACGATGAGCGCAGCCAACAAACCAAAAATCGCTCCAGATGCCCCTACTGTGGGATAGCCCGAAAACTGGTTTGAAAGAATAAAACCAACCGCACCAGAGACGGTGTAAATGATGAAATACCGAGCTGGGCCAAAGAGGTGCCCAACATCTGGGCCAAGTTGTCTGACCCACATGACGTTAAATAGAATATGCAGCAAACCGCCGTGCAGATAAGTTGCTGTGAGTACTGTCCACCAAGGGGCTCCACCGTAGGTCATTCCCAAAATAATGAGAGGACGACGACCTGGGCTTAGCATGCCAAACAAACCACCACTTACATTTAACGCTGCCCCCAAGTCCAATAGAAGACTCAATACAAATAACCCGATGCAGGTAGTTGGTATAAGTGTTAAAACATCAATTCGACCACCGAAGATGCGGTTGAGTACGGGGCCTATACCAAAAAGGTTGGGTTGCCAAGCCCCGCAATGGGGGCAACTTTTTTCGTCTGTATTTATAAGCGTGCCACAACTGGGGCACACCATGGATAGGGGGGTCGGCATATTGGTCTTGATTTGGTTTAGATGTTGGGGGGAGGTTTAGGCGTTGAGTTCTTCCCAGTTATCAACGAGTAATGAAAGCCCTTCAAGTGTTTTTTGCATATTCGCTTCGGTGGTATGCCCCATTGCGGCGATGCGAAATGCAACGTCTTTTGTGTCGCCGTATCCAGGGCCCAGTTGCACATTAAGGTGTTTTTTTGCCATGGCAACAAATTGTGAGCCATTGATGTGTTGGGGTAATTGAATAGCACTTACTGTCAGGCTTTCGTAACCCGGCTTGGCCAAGAGACTTAGGCCATGTTTTTTTGCCCAACCTTGTTGCATTTGGGTCAGATTCTTGTGTCTTGTAAATCTGGCATCGCCTTCAGTCTTCATTTCTTCCAAGCGGGCCGAAAGGCAATGCAAAGTC
>JABIFK010000858.1 GCA_018650745.1 Candidatus Latescibacterota bacterium
ACTCATAGACCCCCACCTCACCTGGACGCCTGCCAACCGTTTCTACGAATCTCACTTTCATGGCGGCGATATAAATTTCTACGGCTTCTCTATCGTCGGCACCCCTCTCATGGTTTTGGGACATACAGATATTTTCTCTATTGCCGCCACCACAGGGGGCCCAGATTGTGCAGACATTTATGAAGAACAAATCAACCAGAACAACCAATACAAATATGATGGTGCGTGGTTGAATATCCAAAAAGAAGATGTAGAAATTGAAGTGCGAACACAAAGCGGCATAGTAAAAGAAAAACACACCATAGAGCGCACCCATCACGGCCCCATTATCAAACGCATGCCAGATCGCGCATTTGTGGTCAAAACAGCATATGATCAACAAGTTGGGTTTGTAGATCAACTGCTTGATATATTGCTGTCAACAAATATCGGAGATTTTTTAAATGCGCTCTCTGCAAACCAACTGTTGCCCCAAAACATTATGTATGCAGATATTTACGGCAATAGTTTTTATCTGCGTGCGGGGCGTGTTCCCATTCGCTCATTAGACTACGATTGGAATCAGCCAGTCCCCGGATGGACTTCAAAAACAGAATGGCAAGGCATCCATCCGTTGAGCGATCTTGTGCAAATTCTCAACCCTGGAATTGGGTACATGCAAAATTGCAACATCTCTCCAGGAAGCATGATGCCCAACAGCCCCTTGCAACCCGAGCACTACCCCCCTTATATTTACAACGACAAAAAAGACCGAACCAACAGCCGAGGCCGTCGGGCCTTACAACTTCTCGACGCAGACGCGAACCTCACACTGGATGAAGCAAAAAAAATCGCACTCGACACCTATGTTGTTGACAGCGACAAATGGCAAACCGCTCTCACCAAAGCTTTTGAAGAGCATGGCACAGCATTCATTCATCTGCAAGAGGCTGTTACATTGATTACCCAATGGAATGGTCGCATGGATATTGATACAAAAGGAAGTGCCCTATTTAGATTTTGGCTACGTGCATGCCGTGACAAAAATGCATCCGTTCCCATTTCCCACATCCAAGAAGGCCAAACCCTGGGTGGGGGTGCGCACCGCAATTTACTCAGAGCGTTAGAAAATGCAGTTGAAGAGCTAAATAAACGCGCAGGAAAAATTGACCTTGCTTGGGGAGACCTGCACCGTGGGACACGCGGTGATCAATCTTGGCCAATTGGGGGGCTCTCAGCAGATGGGATCAATACGCTACGTGCTGTAAAAAGCTTTTCGCCTGACGAAAAAGGCATTTCATATGTCAAAGGTGGACAGTTCTGCACGACAGTGATTTTACTCAAACCCGAAGGCATCATCTCGTATAGCGCCACACCCTTTGGACAAAACAATCACCCTTCCTCGGCTCACTATACAGATCAGGGCCAATTGCTCTTTAGCAAAGGCAGACTCAAACCTACGTGGTATGGTTCTATCGACAAACTTACCCGCGTCGAAACCAAACGCACCTCTAAGACACCAAATTCACCTTAGGCGCGTCTCATCGCAACATCCACCACTCCATAATCTCAGATTGAAAGCCATTCATGAATAAAAGCCTTGTAACCAACCTTGTTGGGATCGTCATTGTTGTTATTGGATATATAAGCCCTGTGTTTCCTGACCACATTTTGGCTGTGGGTCTTTTTGCTACCTCAGGAGCCATCACCAATTGGCTGGCCATCCACATGCTTTTCGAAAAGGTGCCCGGTCTTTACGGATCTGGGGTCATTCCCAGTCGCTTCGAAGAATTCAAAACGGGTATCCACGCATTGATTATGAACCAATTTTTCACAGCAGAAAATGTGGCCAACTTTTTTGCGGCCCAAACTGAAGACATGAAAAAGTCTTTTAACCCCGACCCAGTACTTCAAGCCATAGACTTTGATCGTCTTTTTGCGCGCCTCGTTGAAGCTATTATCAGCTCTCCATTTGGGAGCATGCTCGGTTTTGTGGGTGGGCCCTCTGCGCTCCAGCCCCTAAAAGAACCCTTTGTAGAAAAAGTACAAGAGGAAATCCGTGAATTGTTGGTTTCTCCACATTTTCTCGATGCCATCCAAGATGCGATTGGTGCCAAAAGTCACACCGATGAAATCATAGAGAAAGTCGATGCCATTGTCGTGCACCGCCTAAATGAACTCACGCCAGAAATTGTTAAGGGCATTATTCAAGACATGATCCGCAAACATCTCGGGTGGCTTGTCGTGTGGGGCGGCGTATTTGGTGGCCTCATTGGCTTGGCAACCAGCATCGTCTTGTAACATCACCAAATACATAGTGGAGGGTTTATGAAATCTAAACTATTGGGTCTAATTATTTTTTTTCTTATCTCAAACTCTGTGTTTGCAGAGTCTGACCAAACCTGGTCATTTGAACAGGAAAAAGCAGGCAAATTGCCCCCCAACTGGAAAGTCGCAGAAACCCAAGGCAATGGCGTCAATGCCATCTGGGAAGTCGATAAGAACGACACAAACGGCCCAGGAAAACATGTGTTGGCCATTACCAACAACACCAATCGGGGTGACATGGGTAACCTTTTGATAAACGAAAACGGCGTTTTCAAAGAGGTTGAGCTGAGTACCCGAATCAAAGCGACCACGAGTGGAAAAAGTGCTGGCGGTGGGATTATTTGGCGCGTCGTTGATGAAAATCATTATTATCTTGCACAATGGAATGCGAGTTCGAACAGCCTCCGCCTCTATGTTTACATTGGTGGCAAAGCCTCTCTCTTAGAGTCCGTTTCCGTTGAAGCAGATTCAAAAGCCTGGCACTTGTTAGAAGTCACTCATATTGAAAATGCCATTGAAGTACTCTTTGATGGTGAACCTAAAATTTCGGTTGAAGACAAACAACTCGACTTTAAAGGGAACTTTGGCTTGCGGGCAGGAGGCGATGCGATGCCCGCATTTGATGACATTACCCTGTACTCTGACGAAGGTGAAGAATAAATGTAAAAAAAAGCGACGCCGATACGGCGTCGCTTTTCTTAAACATCTTACTCGTTGAATCTCACCACTTTTCGATCCACTCTTTCACGTCCCCTAACTCTTCCCGCTTCACTTTCACCCATTTTGATATCCTTGCCTGAACTTCGGCATCCGCGTGGCCGTCTACCCATTTCTCAGCAAATTCAAGTAAACGTGATGCGTGCGGTTTATTTAAGCTGGCCAATAGCTGATAGGCTTTTTGCGCGTCACGTATGCGCCCCAACTCAAAATATGCCTCTGCCCGATACTCAATGGCTTCGGTATATGTTGGGTTTAATTGGAGTGCTTGGTCATAGGCCTTCAAAG
>JABIFK010000107.1 GCA_018650745.1 Candidatus Latescibacterota bacterium
CCACAGAAATAATTGAATAAAACGTTGCACGTATGATGCATTCTTACCCGTGCAACGTCACTTTCGAAACGTAACCGTTGCAATGCAACGGTTGCGTTTTTTTGTGTTTAGTTGTAACTATATGTTTCTGAGTTTATTGACATTGAGAACGTGATTATGGCACGTGGGTTGCACATACACCGAGAGACCTTTACGGATGCTCCTTGTATAAAACTAGATCTTCGGCAGACATCTTACACATCAGAGGATTGACAATGACTGACATAGCAGTGGTTTTACTTATGTTGGGTGGATACATTTTTGTTATGCGCTACATATTGCCAAAGATTGGCGTGGATACCTGAATGGCCCCACGCGCTCTGGATGAGCAACAAGGTCAAGATGCTGCAAGACAGGTTCTTGAGAAAGAGGAGAAGGCATGAAACACGTGATGTTGTTTTTGGGTATGACTTTAAGTATTGCTTGTGGCGGGTCCCCCGAGCAGAAAGTTTCGCGTGAGTCTCAGGTGATCACAAAAGTTGAGACTGAGACTGTGCGTTTGGCCAATGTGCCGGTGCCCGTTACTGCTGTGGGGACAACTGAACCCTATGCCCGTGCAACCCCAGGCACGCGTATTTTAGGCCGTGTGGCCTCTGTGGATGTTGTAGAAGGGCAACGGGTGCGATCTGGGGATGTGTTGGTGCGCATAGAGGGCGGTGATCTATCGGCTAAGCGGCAACAAGCCCTTTCGGCTTTACGCGAGGCCCAAGCTGTCAGCACGAATGCCAATGCCCAAGTGCTGCGCATCCGGAATCTATTTGGAGAAAAGGCCGTTTCCAAGCAAACCTTGGAAGAAACAGAAACAGCATTTGAGAGGGCAAAAGCAAATGTTGTATCTGCTGAAGGGGCTTTGATGGAAGTGGATGCCAATTTAGGCTACACCGCGGTTTCTTCGCCATTGGACGGAGTTGTGGTTCAAAAGTTCGTAGAAGTGGGTGATATGGCAGCACCTGGGGCGCCTTTGTTTACAGTGGAACAACAAGATCCCATGAAAGTGACCGTACAGATCAGCGAGCGAGACTTGCCTTATATTCAGGTGTCGCAGCCTGTTGTCGTGCGCGTAGAAGCCACTCGAAACACCCAAGATTTGGCTGGGCGTGTTGAAGCGGTGATTCCGTCGGGCGATCCGCGCAGCAGAACGTTTGAGGTCCGTGTGGTGTTAGACAACAAAGAAGCCTCGCTTCGGTCGGGTATGTTTGCCCGAGTACAGTTCCAAAAGGACACGCGCCCAGGGCTGCTGATTTCTGCGTCTGTGGTGGTCACGCAGGGACAATTGCGCGGGGTCTATGTGATTGACAATGGCAAAGCGCGTTTGCGTTGGGTGCGGTTGGGTAAGGTCTTTGGTGACAGAGTGGAGGTGCTGTCTGGTCTTTCTGTTGGTGATCAGATTATCACATCTCAGATTGTGGGCCTACTGGATGGGCAATTGGTGGAGGTTTTGGACAATGCGTAAACTTGGGGTTGCGGGCAATGTGGCGCATTATTTCATTCAGTCTAAGCTCACGCCTTTGATTGTTGTGGCTTCTCTGATCATGGGCGTTTTTGCAGTGGTGATGCTGCCCAGAGAAGAAGAGCCTCAGATTAAGGTTCCGATGGTAGATGTTCTTGTGTCTGCACCGGGCTTGTCTGCAAAGGAAATCGAAAAGCGCGTGTCCACGCCGATGGAAAAGTTGCTGTGGGAGATCCCTGGTGTTGAATACGTGTATTCCACGTCGCGTTCGGGACAAAGTATGGTCGTGGTTCGATATTATGTCGGAGAGGATGAAGAAGATAGCATCCTGAAGACCTATAACAAGTTGTATTCCAATTTCGATATCATTCCTCCGGGTGTGTCTCGGCCCATCGTAAAACCCCGATCTATAGATGATGTACCTGTTCTTGCGCTGACTTTTTGGAGTGATCATTACGACGAATATATGCTGCGTCGTATCGCCGCAGAAGTCGAAAACGCTGTGAAATCAATTGATGATGTATCAGAAACGCTGCTCATTGGTGGATTACGTCGGGAATTAAAAGTTGCGCTTTTTCCCGACAGGTTGGCGGCTTTTGGGGTGACGGCAGGTGGGGTTCTTGAAACGCTTAAGGGCGCCAACAAGCGTCTGCCTTCTGGTGGGATTCTTGAGCAAAACAGGCACGTGCTTGTTGAGACGGGATCCTTTTTTCAGGGCCCCGATGATGTGGGGGCGGTGGTCATTTCTGCTTTGGATGGACGCCCCGTGTATCTTCGGGATGTCGCTCAGGTGGTCGATGGCCCGGAAGAGCCAAGGAATTATGTTCGGTTTGGGTTGGGGGCCGCGAGTACCTCAAATAGGTCGATGTTGCCAGGTGGGCAGACCTTCTCAAGCGTGACCTTGTCTGTCGCCAAGCGCAAGGGCAAGAATGCCATTGATGTGGCCGATCGGGTGCTTGCCAAAGTTGAGTCGCTGAAGGGGCGTGTGATTCCATCTGAAGTTCAGGTCGCAGTGACACGAAACTACGGTGAAACTGCGGCAGAAAAGTCAAACGAATTGCTCTTTCATATGGGTTTGGCAACTCTATCGGTTATTGTGTTGATTTGGTTCGTGTTGGGCGGGAGAGAGGCCAGCGTTGTGGGGATTGCGATCCCTGTGACCTTGGGGCTAACCCTATTGGTTTTCTACCTTTATGGATATACACTTAACCGAATTACGCTGTTTGCATTGATTTTTTCTATCGGGATTTTGGTCGATGACGCGATTGTGGTTGTCGAGAACATGGTACGTCATTATAGAATGCCCCAAAATAAGGATCGTGCACCCATTGATGTGGCTGTAGAAGCGGTTGATGAAGTGGGCAACCCAACGATTTTGGCGACTTTTGCTGTGATCGGAGCCATTTTGCCAATGGCCTTTGTGGGTGGGTTGATGGGGCCATATATGCGCCCTATTCCGGTGGGTGCTACTGCTGCGATGTTGTTTTCTCTCATGGTTGCTTTTGTGGTGACCCCTTGGGCTGCGTTGCGTTTGCTGAAGCAAGAGGGTCAGGAGCACAGCAACGATACAGAAGGCTGGACGACCCTGGTTTATCGTAAGGCAATGAACCCGTTGATTGCTTCGGGCAAAACACGGGGCATCTTTTTGGTTGGAATGGTTGGGTTGTTGGTCATGGCAATGGTCACGGTGGGCATCAAATTTGTGGTGGTGAAAATGTTGCCCTTTGACAACAAAAGTGAATTTCAGGTGATGGTGAATATGCCCGAAGGGACAACCTTGGAAACCACAGCTTCAGTTGCCCAAGAAATGGGGGGGTTTTTGGCGCGTGTGCCTGAGGTCATAAATTATCAGGTATATGCCGGTACTTCTGGGCCGTTTAACTTTAATGGTTTGGTGCGTCACTATTTTTTGCGCCAAGGTCCGAACCAAGCAGACATTCAAGTGAACCTAACCCCCAAACACGATCGTAAAAGGCAAAGCCACGACATTGCAAAGGATGTTCGACCACACCTTACTGCGATTGCCAAAAGATGGGGCGCCCGGATTGAGGTGGCAGAAGTGCCCCCAGGACCACCAGTTTTGCAAACGCTTGTGGCCGAGATCTATGGACCAAACTATGATCGGCAAGTTGAAGTGGCAGAACAAGTGCGAGACGTGTTTGAAAATACCGAGGGAGTTGTGGACATCGACTGGTATGTTGAGGCGGCACAGCCGAAATATCGCTTTGTGGTCGACAAGGAAAAGGCTGCACTCAATGGGGTGAGCACCGAACAGGTGGCGCAGACCTTGTCGATTGCCGTGGGTGGGGTCGTGGCTGGCTTGGCACATCTGGATGATGAGGCCGAAGATCTAAACGTGGTCTTGCACGTGCCTATCGCAGAACGATCGAGCGTGCCAGACCTCTTGGAAGTCAAAGTGGCAACACCCACAGGAACACTTGTGCCTTTGGGTGCGTTGGTTCAAGTTCATGAAACCACCACGGACAGAAGCATTTACCACAAAAACCTCAAGCCAGTTGTGTATATCACAGCAGACGTAGGTGGCGAATATGAAAGCCCCGTTTACGCGATCTTAGAATTGGGTGAGGCCATCTCCAAAATTCAGATTCCCGAAGGGTACGAAATCGAGCAGTTTACTGCCACACAGCCTTTTTTTACTGACAAGGTGGCCTTAAAATGGGATGGCGAATGGCACATTACGTATGAGGTTTTTCGAGATCTGGGTTTGGCTTTCGCGGCTGTACTGGTGTTGATCTATATTTTGGTTGTTGCTTGGTTTCAATCATTCTTGACGCCATTGGTGATTATGTCAGCCATTCCTTTTTCATTGGTTGGTATTATGCCGGCGCACGGTTTGTTCGACGCGTTTTTTACTGCCACGTCGATGATCGGATTTATTGCCGGGGCTGGTATAGTTGTTCGCAATTCTATCATCTTGGTTGATTTTATCAATTTGAGGATCGAAGAAGGATATCCCCTTGAAGAAGCTGTTGTGGACGCGGGTGCTGTTCGGTTTCGCCCTATGTTGTTGACCGCTGCCGCTGTGATTGTTGGCGCGTCGGTGATTTTATTCGATCCGATTTTTCAGGGCCTGGCCATTGCCTTGATGGCAGGGGAAGTGGCTTCATTGTTGTTGTCGCGAATGGCGGTTCCTGTGTTATATTATATGCAACGGAAATCGACGATTGGTGACTGAGCTCATATGCAGGATGAAATTGGAAAGGATTTGGCGATTGGATTTGCGTGCTTGGTTGGTTTTGGGTGTTTTGGGTTTGGTTTCTCTGGGTTGTGAAACCCCACCGCCCGATGGGAGAGCGGTTTTTTTGACAGTTGGCTGTGCACGGTGCCACGGCAACACCGGAGCGGGTGAGTCACTTGGCCCGCCATTAGAAGATTTGAGCACCAAGTTTACGATCAAGCAAATGAATGCCTTCTTGGATAACCCAATTGCCTATGCCGAAAAGGACGAACGTTTGAGCAAGTGGCGTGACGAATATTTTACCCCAATGCCTAAGTTGCAGATGAACGATCCGCAACGCGATGCACTTGTGGCCTATTTGTTTGAAAAGCATCCATAAAATAACAGCACTGAAGTGTGAAGTCCCCTCTGTAGGAATAGAGGGGACTTTTTTGTGTTGATACGCTGGGGTGCTGTCGCCAAATTGAAATTGAGTCGCCTGGATTCTTTGCCAGTGCGCAACCTTGCCTTGGGAGACTTTGATCACTTAGGCTGAATAGTTAAAGGCCGTGATGAATCTTCAGTCGTGGTCTTTTTTTGCGTACAGCAATTGATTGTAATAAATCCATGTTTTTGTAAGCATATTTATGTTGACTCTGACATGAAATCTTCGTAAAACTGCTGTAGCCTTGTTGTTCGGGCAAAGTTTGGTTGTCTATCCTCCCCCAAGTTAGGTGGCTCAATGAAGGTTGAAACTGTTCGCTGTATGGCCTGCCAGCATTTGCGTGTGTTGCAAGGCACGCCCATTTGTGGGCATTGTGATCGTCCGGTGACGCCTGGAAATATGACCGCCTCACGCGAGTATCTGTCCGCGCACAATGCGTGCAAGATGGCAGTCACATTACAGGTCGCTACAGGTGAAGAATTGCTCAAAGTAGAGCCCATTTTACACGGTTATGTTTGATCGTCTTGGGTGTGCCAAAACATACTCTGTTGTTTTGCCTTGACTAACACGTCATAAAGCCCCATAGTTTCTTTGCTTGTAGGTCGGTCAGGGCATTGAGGGGACTGCTTTTGGGGGTGTGGAGATTTGCCTTGACCCGTGTCTTGATTTTGGACACGGTTTTTTTGTTGCCTTCTGTCTCGGGGGGGAATTTATGGCAACCGTTGTTGTGATGGATGATGACGACTTTGTTCGTACTTTCGTATGTCGTTTGTTGCAGATTTCGGGTCATCAGGTGTTGTCCTTTCCTGATGCCGCACCAGCTTTGAATGAAGTTGATTTTAATTGCGTAGATTTGGTTATTACAGACTTGCAAATGCCCACATCAGGACAGGTTGCCATCCAGACCATTCGAGAACGCGGTTTTAAGGTGCCTATTATTGTGATGAGTGGGCATATCGAACCCCAAGAGACAGACAAATATATCGCAATGGGCGCACAGTCTTTGTTGTTGAAACCGTTTGCGATCGAAAACTTTTGGAAGATTTGTGAAGCTTGGATTGGTAAAATGGATTCGCAAATGGCGGGTTAACTCATATGTTGTTGAAAAAATGGCAGCCCTTCTGGTCACTCGGAAGGGCTGCTTTTGTATAAACTTGCATTCACCGTGATACATTCATTTTGGAACTTCGAAGGGACATCTCTTGTGTTGGCAGATTATAAAATTTCAAAGGACGACATCGACCATTTTGATCAATACGGGTATTTAATTGTGCGCAATGCACTGGATGACGATACAATTCAGCGCCTGCTGGATGCGGGAGATCGTTTGGTTGATAGCGATCTCAAACAGAGCCGTCAAACCACTGCAGATGGTCTTTATGACGGCTTTCGCAACGCGATTACCTTAGATGATGCATTCATTCCACTCATCGACCATCCCACCATTTTGCCAACCGTCATTCAGTTACTGGGCGCCGATTTGCACGTGATGACATCGCATCTCATTCACAAGCAACCCGATCCTGCCGACAAACCAGAAACTTATCGCCAGCCAGGGTGGCACCGTGATTACGCAATGGCCACGCACGATTTGGGCAATGCGGCCATTCCCCGAATGTTGGTTAAGTGCGCTTATTATCTCACGGATCTCACGGATCGCAGCAAAGGGGCAACGATGGTGGCACCCGGCAGCAACCATTTGCTCGGGCGTCCAGAGATCCCCGAGGGTGAGGTTGACCCCTTAGGTGCCGTGGAACCGAGCTTGCAACCCGGTGATTGTTTGATTTTTGAGAATCGAACTTTTCATGCAGGGGCCGTTCACCGCGGTGCAGACACGCGTAAAGCAATTATGGTGGGATACGGGTATCGGTGGGTGGTACCAATGGATTTTGTGCGTCAGTCCGCCGAATTCTTGGACAAGCTAACGCCGTTGCAAAAGTTTTTGGTGGGCGAAGCATTTGAAGAGGTAGCCGAGTTTCAATTTGATGGGGGGCGAAATCCATTGAAGGAATGGTGTCGAGAAATGGATTTGCCAACTGCCCGGCACCCTCAACCCCAGAGTAAGTGATGCAGTAGATAGATCTATACAAAGGAATGCCCTGTCAGGTCCAAATACTGGCAGGGCATTCCTTTGCGCTTTTGTAACAAAGTGCGTGTAATGCTTTAGATTGTGGTGAAACCAAATGAACGCTTGATAACCCATGTTTGATTTTTTATATAGAGGGTGTTGGTCTTTGTCCTATGATGCCTATCTATTAGCACTGTTTTGCGATTAAACACTATGGACAATAGTGGTTTATTGGGGAGCGTCTCTTGGGAAAAACAGATCCGTGTTGCAAGTTGGTTGACCAACTTGCAACAGATATGACCTATTACAATGAAATGTTGGTTCGGCGCAGCCAATATGGTGAAGAGGGGTTGGATGTGCAGATTGATCAATTAAGGCAATGTATAGATGTCAAACGGGCGATTGTTGAAGGGCTTAAGAAAGACAAGTGATTCTGGCCCGGGTTGCACATGCAAAATAAATGTTCATTGAGCCCTATAGATTGCAAATCACGGCCTAATCGTTATTGGCATCCATTTTTAACAACAGAATGTCCAATTTCATTTCGATCCGTTTCAGCATCTCCTGAGTTTCATTGTTATTCGCTGGCGTTGTTCTTGTTTTTTTTGCCGGTTTAGGTGGTGATCCTGTACGGCCTTGTGTCGCCAACATGTCAGCTTGTTTGTTATTTGCGCGTAGCACATGTTCATATGTGACCTTGTCAAATTCTACCATTATTTGCTTGGCTTCATGCATCAATTTGGTGAGTTCTGCGTCTTTGTTGCGCCAAATCCCAGTCATCTGGTTGAGAATCAGTTGGCTGTCCATGACAACGTTGAGGTGCGTGACCTTGAGCTCTCTGGCAAGTTTTGCCCCGTGAATGAGTGCCAAGTATTCGGCTTGGTTATTGGTGCCATTTCCTGCTTTTTTACTAAAGTCGGCCACGTCCACATTGTCAATCGTGATGTGGCCGCCAATGCCCATTGTTCCAGGGTTGGGTTCGCAACCGCCATCGCAGTGTAGTGTCGCAACAATCATATGATCTCCGTGAGTAAATGGTGTGTGTGAATTTGCAAGGTGTTTTTCTTCTGAACTGTTTTTGTCATCCGCAACATGGTAGGGATGTCACGCAGTTTCCGTGTTTTTTTTGTATATACTTGAAATGGGCAGTATGACTGTCTGTGGGGTGATATCACCAGATTGCTTGAAAAGTATATCGGGATTCACCTGTATGTCCACCACTTTTAGGAGGGAAGAATGAATATTCATAAAGTTTTCCATTGCTTGGCCGGCTATGCAAGCGTCATTCTCTGTTTGGGTGCGCTTGTTTGTGGCTCTGTTCAAGCCCAAGCTCAAGAAGAGATCGGGGAGCTCCAAGCCCAAGTTGAGGTGCTAATGAAACGCATCGCCGATTTGGAGGCCGCACAAGCAGCCACTTCAAAACCCGTGGCCCAAGCCACCCATACAGATTCTTTGATGCATAAAATCGAGATATTGCAAGCTCGCCTTAGCAAGATAGAAACTTCGCAAGCTGGAGAAAAGATAGCTGAGACAAACCCCGATCCGACGGGCAATCTTATGGACGGCATGGTCACTGCGGGGGACGCGCCTCGATCGTTTCGAATTCCTGGTACGGCCATCTCACTTCGTTTTGGTGGCTACGCCAAATTTGATGCATTATACGATCACGGGGTGATGTTGGCTGGGGTCCGATACTTTCCCGATTTGATTGCCGTTGATGGCACACCACCCGCCAGAAATGACGGTGTAACCCAACTTTCTGCGGCCCAAACGCGTTTCAGCCTCAAGGCCCAAGCACCCACGCCCATTGGGAAACTCAGCGCATTCATCGAAATGGATTTCTTTGGCCCTGGTAATGTCACACGTCTGCGCCACGGCATTGGTCAAGCGGGTTCCGTTTTAGCCGGGCACACTTGGTCAACGTTCATGGATCTTTATTCGTTGCCTCGCACAGTGGCCATCACAGCACCCAGTGGCGCCATTTTTACCCGTCACGCTCTTATTCGGTGGTATGCTTCCAAAAGCGGGCCTATTCATGTGACTTTCGCGTTGGAAGGTCCCAAGAAAGATCTGACACCCACTGCCACAGATGACCGCACTTTACAGCGTTGGCCAGATTTTATTGCCACCTTTCGGCATGCCAGAGGGGCAAAAGGCCACATCCAATTGGGTGGTATCTTGCGTCGGATAGGCGTTGAGCATGTTTCTGGCATGACTCAGGAAACAAACGGATGGGGCGCCATGTTGTCTGGGCGGGTTACCGCATTTGGACGCAACAGTATTGGTGTGGGTGGTTTTGTTGGCGATGGCATTGGCAGTTACATTGCCGGATTGGCGACCAGTCCCTCTGCAGCGGCACCCGATGCCAATGGTGATCTTACGGCCCTGCGTGTTGTGGGTGGATATGCCAATTACATGCATTGGTGGAACCCCACATTTAGATCGACATTCGCCTACGGGGTGGTCGAAGTTGACAACACAAATGCTCAGGGTGGGGGGGCGGTTAAAAATACCCAAAACTTCATCAGCAACCTGGTCTGGATCCCTATGCGGGGGTTTGCTGTTGGTCTGGAATATATTTATGGCAAACGCAAAAATAAAGATGGCACGCAAGGGACGGACCCACGTGTTCAATTCAGCATCCAATTTGGTTTTTCATGATCTTTTGCACGGAGAGGGAAATAAGATGATTCGAACTATTGGACGATATGATATTCGTGGGAGAA
>JABIFK010000106.1 GCA_018650745.1 Candidatus Latescibacterota bacterium
AAGATGATGCGGTGAAGGTGAAAGTAAAAGTAAAGACCCATCACGATGAGGCTGGTGGAGGAATAGAGGAAGAAATAGACGAAGAGGTAGACGAAGGCATCAAAATGAAAATAAAAGTGAAGACCCATCACGATGAGGATGTATAATGGCACCGTCTGTAGAAGTACTATTGGTCAAAGAGGCAAAAGCGGGTGACCTTCATGCATTTGATACCCTTTATAAAACACACCAACCCCGTATCTATCACACCATTTTGTCTCGTTCTCACCCCGATGATGTGGATGATTTGGTTCAGGTTACTTTTTTACGCGCGTTTGAATGCCTGGCTTTGTTTCGTGGGGAATCGGCATTTTCAACCTGGTTGACGCGCATTGCATTGAATGTATGTAACACACAATGGCGCACCCGCTCTGTGCAACAAGCTCGACATGTCTCGGTGGATGTGATGGAGCCTGTTGCCGATTTTGAAACACCCGACATGGGTTTGCAACGGGCCGAATTTGAGGCGATTGTGCGTGATGTGATTGTGCATTTGCCAGAAAAATATAGACGGGCGATTTGGTTGCATTATGTTTTAGACCATTCGTATGAAGACATTACAAAAATTCTTAAAGTACCTGTGGGCACTGTTAAAACGTGGTTGAATCGAGGGCGGCAAGAACTCAAACAACGGTTCAAGCGCGTGGGTATATATGGTTATGAAGTTGGCTTAAATTAGAAATTGGAGGGGGACGATCTTTCGTCCTTGTGGAAAAAATGAAACAGATAGACGCAACACGAGAAGCATTGCGCAAATTGCGCGATTGGAAACAAACAGGACAAATAAATAATGAACGATTCAAACGATTGCAAACCGTGCTTGAAAGTCGTATGGCACGATGTTATACCAAATCGGCTTGATAATTGGAGGCAGATATGAAAGAAGAACGGATGAAGATATTGGAGATGCTTCAAGAAGGCAAGATCTCAGCTGAAGATACGATTAAGCTTTTGGAAGCATTGGGTGATGGTGGGGAATCTGAAGATGAAGATGAAAAAGAGCCCACTGGTGCTCGTTCTCGTTCCCGACGTCGGCATCGGCAGCAGACACGTCGCAGACAGATTCATGTGGATATGGATGATCTGGGCGATAATATGGCCGACATCCAAGGTGAGATTCAGGATCGGATTCGAGACGCGCGGGAAACGTTGCGGGCGTCTATGCCTCGGGTGAGGCGTGCCGTAAAGGATGCGATGCCCGAGGTGGATCGCATTGTGAAAGAGGCCACGCGCTCGATTCCCGACGTGGGTAAGATTATTCGCGATGCGATGCAATCAATTCCCGATGCATTTTCGGATTGGGATGTTGAGGATGCTGAGTTTTCGGATAAAGAGGTAAAAAAAGTTGTCGAGTCTGTTGCAGTAGAACCCGGTACGCGGTTGGCCATTCGTACACCCAAAGGAAATATTAAATCTGAAGTTTGGGAGAAGGATGAAATTCAGATTGAGGCCAAGATCACTGTTGAAGGTGATAATGATGCTGCCGTAAAAGAGTTTGTTGAGCAGATAGAGATTTCAGTTATACGTGATGCGGGGGTTTTGCGGGTGCACCCGAATATTCCTGAGCGCAAGGGTCGTGATGCTGTACGTTCGGTGAACATTGATTTTAAGATTCATCATCCCGAGAAGATTGATTTGGATGTGCGTACGTCACACGGCAATCAAAAATTGTCGGCCATTGGTGGTGCGGCTTCGTTACACAGCAGCCATGGCAATATTGATTTTGATGGCGCGACGGGCAATGTGTGGATTCATCAACGTCACGGCAATGTGGAGATTCAAGGTTCCGGTGGTGACTTGTCTTTGGATTCTCAACATGGAAATGTGACATGTGGCACTGTCGGTGGTTCTGCTACGCTGCAAGTTCAACATGGGAATGTGAACAGCCGATCTATTGGTGGCAATGCAGAAGTGAGTGTAAAGCATGGTTGTTTGGAAGTGGATGAGGTGGGTGGTAATGGCGCGATTGATGTACGTCACGGGCCAGTTTCTGTGCGTTCTTTTGGTGGTAATTTAACACTCAAAGTGGGGCATGGCCCAATTGATGTGGATGCTGTGGGGGGTAATGCTCAAATTACGAATAGCCACGGCCCCATTATCATACACACAATTGGCGGTGATTTTTTGGCCGAAAATAATCACGGCCCTGTCGATGCAGAAGAAGTGGGTGGGCGTGCTGTGGTGAAGACCAAACGTGGCAGTATCCATTTGTGCAATGTGGCGGGTGAAGTGGTTGCCGAAAACAGCCATGGTTCGATTCACTTAGAGAATGTGACGGGTAATATTAGTGCACGCAATCAGCGCGGAACGATAGAGATTGATAATCCGGGCGCTGCGGTGGCTGTGCAAAATAACGGTGGTAGTGTGGTTGTTAAAGCAGATCAAGATGTTGCTGGCGATTATGCGATTCAATGTAAAGAAGGCAATGTTGTCTTGATGATTCCTGAGAGCTCTGCTGTTGATGTACAAGGCGTGGTCAATCGAGGCAAACTGAGAACGGATTTGCCGTTGTCTGTGACGGGCACCGATGGCGCCACACAAACGATTTCTGGAAAGTTAAACGGGGGTGGCGCAAACGTGGCTATCGATGTGTCTAAGGGCAAGTTTGAGTTGCATGGTTTGCCTGAGGATATATTGGATGACGTGCCCGATGATGTACCTGACGATATACCCGAACCTCCAGAACCGCCGATTCCTCCGGTTCCACCAGAGCCACCGATACCTCCCGAAGCGTCAACAAAAGAATAAATAAGTGAAATAAAAAATCGGCTTCCGATTCAATTCGGAAGCCGATTTTTTTTAGAAAAATCATATGACATTCAAGTGTTTTAATATATCTAATATGTTAGGTAGTGGATCTTGCCACAACCAACTTTCGATGAATTGGAAATCTGTCAGAACTTTTGAGTGGTAGATCCCATCTTGAAGATCAATGGTGCGATAGTCGTCGTTTTCCAATTGATAAAATTCGGCACTTTTGAGAATGGGATCGATTAACCAGTATTCTGGTATGCCTGCTTGTTCGTATTCGGAAAATTTGATTTCTCGGTCTCTGGCAATGCTTTCAGGGGAGATGATTTCGATCACAAGATCTGCCGCGCCATCTAAGTAAGTTGGGAGGAGTCGGTCTTGATTGACATTTGATAAAAATAACAAATCTGGCTCGCGAGCTTTGCTTTTGTTGAGGCGCATGAGAAAGGGGGCACCACGGATAATACCTAAATTCTTAGATTCGACATAGATGCGGAGTATTGATTCGAGAAACCCATTCACATTCTGATGTCTGTCTGATGCAGGTGACATTGGAAACACCTCCCCGTTAACCCATTCGGCACACATATGCTCGTCATACTTTAAAAAGTCTTCAAAAGACATTTTAAGCGTTTGAACATCTGTTTGAGGATAAGCCATTGAAGTATCCTTTGTCACAATTGAGTTTTAAACCGAACGTATAAAAAATGGCATAAAATAGCGTCAAAGTCAAATACGCTATGTCTTTGTTATACGAATATACTCAATATTTTGAAGGTGTGTTTATTCTGGTTGAACCGAAAATTAGGGGCAGGGAGCCCTGCCCCTACGATACACGGATCTATGGGTGATCTTTAGGACGTTATCGATGTGTTTTAGGTTTAAGATTTCTTTATGTCCAAGCAGTCGGATCAATTCCAAACGTTTTTGCAGCTTCACAAATTCTTTCCCAGGTTGTGTCGTCTACGGCAATGCCATCTTGTGTGCGTTGCTTGGCACAACGAAATTCGGGTTCGCCGGGTAAGAGGATTTCATTAAAACCGTCTATCGGGCGACTGGATTTGACGTGGGCAGAGAGGGCTTCGACTTCTTTGTAATAGTCTGCCAAGTCGGTGAAGTGTTCGATGTTGTAGACTGTGAGGTGTACGCCGTTGCTGACCATGACGGGTTCGTTTGCGGCAACGCCTTGGCCGCTGAGTACACCACCCAATATTTCAGAGGCCAGACTGAGGCCGAACCCTTTGTGTGCGACCACACCGCCCATGGGTAAGAGTGCGCCTTGTGGGGCATCGCCTCGCACGCGATTGGGATCCGTGGTGGGATTGCCTTCTGAGTCGACGGCCCAGCCTTCGGGAATGGGATTACCTTGGTTGATGGCGACCCGGACTTTCCCGTCGGCTACGACTGAGGTGGTCATGTCGAGGAGGATGGGATCGGTGTTTTCGCGGGGTGCAGAGAAACCAATGGGGTTGGTGCTTAAGCGTGCGTCGCGCCCACCAAAGGGAGTGACTTTGCGACCTTCGCGCCCGGCGTTGACAAAGATGAGGCCGATGAATCCTTCACGTGCGGCCATTAAGGGATAAGCGCCTACGCGGCCAATGTGGCTGGTGTTGCGTAGGGTGACGACGGAGACGCCGTGGGTTCTGGCTTTTTCGATGGCGAGGTTGGTTGCAAAAGTTGCGCCCACTTGACCTAAAGCATTGTGGGCATCTACGACGGCGGTGCAGGGGTGTTCTTTGACGATTTCTGGAACGGCTTTTGGATCGAAGCGGCCATCTTGAATGGCTTGGGCATATTCGTAAAATCGAATGGCGCCGTGGGAGTCGTGACCGAAGAGGTTGGATTCGACAAGGTGATCGACAACGGCTTTGGCGTTTTCGGGGGAACAGCCGGTGGCTTCGAAGAGTTGGTAGCCGATTTGTTTGAGTTTGTTGGGGGTGAAGATGGGCATGGCTTCTCCTTTAATATTTCGTATTGTCTTCGACGACTTACTTTTTGCCAACAGCCGCAAAAAGTAAGCAAAAAGGGCCGCCACTGCGTGGGGCTT
>JABIFK010000283.1 GCA_018650745.1 Candidatus Latescibacterota bacterium
ATTTGTTGTTCGAGTTCGTCGTGTTGGGTTTCGAGTTTGCGTTTGTTGAGTTTTTGCTTTTGGGTACGGGCTTGTTTTTGAAAGCCGTCAAAGAGGTTCCAACTCAGTACGACCGATGCCATCCAAAAATCATGACCGCTACCAAAGTTATAAGTTTCGCCTTCAAAACCGTAGTCGTAGACGAAGTTGATATTGGGTAAATGGGCTGAGCGTGCGAGGCCTACTTGTTGTTTGGCAATGTGAATGGCGTTTTGCAGTTGGCGAAATTCATTGCGATGGGCTCGGGCTGATTCTTGAGCGATCTCTAAAGTTGGCGGTGATGTGTCGGTGGGGGTGGATTGGGTGCGAATGATTTCTGTGTTTTGTGAGCGGTTGAGTAAAAAATTGAAATAAGCCGCAGAGACTGCGCTGTCACGCCGGGCTTCTGTTTGCTGTTGTTTGAGTTCTGCCAGTTCTGCACGCGCGCGATAGACAACATCTTGGGTTGCCATTTCGGCCTCTACGAGTTTTTCGCTGACGCGCAAGTTTTCGTCTAAGACCTGTTGTGTTTCGCCCAAAAGTTCGACCAAGTGAACGCTTTTAAGGTGGTTAAAGTAGGCGGCTTTGATGTCGCGGACCAAGGTGCGTGCAAAGGCATTTCGCTTGGCTTCTTCAATGTCTGTTTGGGTTTCTTTAATTTTTGTGTTGTAATATATGTTGGGTTGAAAGAGGGGTTGTTTGAGGCGCAAACGTGTGTCGTGTTCTTTTTTTCGTAAGAAAGGAAAGTTTTCGTTTGCCAAGGTGGTTGGCAACGTGCTTTGACCGAGTAAGGTGTTGAGGGTTTGATTGATGGGGTTGATAAGGTCCCCTATGGGTACGATGAAGTCACGACCGCCACCTGCTCGCGAATAGCGCGCTTCGATGCTGATGGATGGTAAAAAGAGACCGCGTGCTTCACGCAGAGCTTGTAGGCTTTGTTCGAGCGTGAGGTTTTGTTGCTTGAGTGCCAAGTTGCTTTCTAAGCCTTCTTGGATGTACTGGTCGAGTTGGTTGGCTTGTAAACTGGACGTTGGGGAGATGATCATTAACGCGAGAATGAGCAGTCGCATTGTGGTGTCCTTTTGCGTAAAAAATATGGAAAAGGGGAAATTTAAATCGTTTGAGAAGGCCGCCATGCCTACCTATATATCTTTTATGTACCTAAAAAAACGAAGTTTCGTCAACCTTCTTGAGCATTGAGTGAGAGTGCAAATAGTAAGAGCAGCCAGAGAAGAAGGGATGTGGTTTTCATCTTATTGATTTCATTTTTAAAATTATGGTTATTTATTGAACGGTGTTCAGTATTGGGTCAGGAAAATATAGCTTAAACAACAAATGCCTCAGAATTTAGGATGTTGTCGACGTTTTTGTGTGGAAAAAAGGCGGTTTGAAAATAGGTATAAGAGGCTTGCAATACCTGGGGCATATATTCGTCTGGAATCATTGCACTGCGCCCACGCACGTAAAGTGAAACAAGACCGTGAACAAAGGCCCACATCCCAAAAGTGATGCTGTCTGCATCGTTTGGGGGCAGTGCACCTGTTTGAATACATTCAGCAACGGTGTCGCGTAAAACAGTATATGAACTTTGACCCTCTTGCCAGCTATCATCTTCATGAATAACCTGTTGTATGCTGCTGTCAATGAACATTAGGTCATAGTATTGGCGATGTTGTAAACCGAATTGAATGTACGTTTGCCCCAGTTTGATGAGACGTTCACTGGGGTCTGGTGTGTCTACAACGGTCATTTCCATGTCGTAGAGCAGTTTAAAGCCCCGTTGGTGAATGCCAAAGAGAATGTCGTTTTTGTTTTTAAAATAGGCGTAGATATTGCCGGGTGTGTATTCGATCTTGTCTGCAATGCGTCGAATAGTGGTCTTTTCAAATCCGAGTTCGTGAAAGAGTTCAATGGCGGCGTCGAGGATATCTTCTCGCATTTGCTCGCGTTCACGCGCTCTTCTTTCTTTGTTGCCCATTTTGATATTCCATGTTTTGAACAGTGTTTAATTTGTAAATTGAATTTAATGCGAAAGTTAAAAGATGCAAGCATTTTTTTTAAGATTGAGGTAAATTTCATGTTGTAGTTGCTCTAAGCTATGTATTTCAAATGGTTAATTTTCCTGAGGATTATGAAAAGGAGTTTTTATGATGTGTCGCTTTTTTGTTTTTTTGAGCGTTGTGTGGGCAACATCGGCTTTTGCACAACCCAATTTGCTACAAAATCGATTTACTTCTGAACAATTGACATCTCTGGTTGCCTCTGCTGATGATTGGAAGCCCTTTCCCAAAGCGGCAGATCGGGCCGCATGGGCGGCTTTGCCAGAAGACTTTCGCAAGCGGGCGATTAAGCGTGGGGAATCTGCATTGGATTTTGATTGGCCTGCATTGCCTGCAGATGTGTTTCTAGATTTTGCGCGCAATGGCAACCGCAGCCGATATCAGACCCTGCGTGGGCGCAAACGAAGCCGTTTAAGGGATTTGGTTCTGGCCGAGTGTGTTGAAGGTGAAGGTCGGTTTCTTGATCAAATTGTGAATGGGGTGTGGGCAACGTGTGAAGAGACATGGTGGGGCGTGCCTGCGCATGTAGGGCGACAAAAAGCAGGAAAGGGGTTGCCCGATGTAGAAGAACCTGTTGTGGCGCTGTTTTCTGCGGAGACTTCCGCACAGTTGGCATGGACGGTCTATCTACTTGAGCCTCAATTGAACGTGGTGTCCCCACTTATTGTGCCGCGTATTCAGCGTGAGATTGATCGGCAAATTTTGACCCCCATGTTGACTCAGCGGGATTATGGGTGGATGGGCATGCGTGGGAATCGCGTTAACAATTGGAATCCGTGGATATGTTCCAATTGGCTTACGAGTGTGTTGATTATGGAAAAGGATGCAGAAAGGCGTGCACAATCGGTCTCAAAGATTTTGCGGGTGGCAGATAATTTTTTGAATCAATATCCCAAAGATGGTGGGTGTGACGAAGGGCCAGGATATTGGGGGCGTGCGGGTGCGTCGTTGTTTGATTGTTTGGAATTGATGCACAGTGCCACCAATGGGCAATTTGATGTGTATGACAATACGTTGATCCAAGAGATGGGGCGCTTTATTTATCGGGCCCATATCGATGGTTCGTATCGGCTCAATTTTGCCGATGCCAGTGCGCGTGGTGGCATATCTGCATCATTGGTATACAACTATGGTAAGCGCATTGGTGATGATACGATGATGAAGTTTGGGGCTTGGTCAGCAGAACAGCGCAAAGGGCATCGGGGAAACGTAGATGAATATCGCGATTTGTATTCGCTGTTTCATTATGGCGAAATTCAAAGCGTAAAAGGCACACAACCTTATTTGCGTGATGTGTGGCTTCCCGACTTGCAAGTGTTTGTTGCACGCGAAGAAGAAGGGGTTGCGAAGGGGTTTTATGTGGCGGGTAAGGGCGGGCACAATGCCGAGAGTCACAACCACAATGATGTGGGCAGTTTTGTGGTGTATCGCGATGGGCTGCCTATTCTAATTGATGCGGGTGTGGGCACATATTCGGCCAAAACGTTTAGCCGAAATCGATATGATATTTGGACCATGCAGTCGGCCTATCACAATTTGCCAACCATTAATGGTGTGATGCAGCAGAACGGGCGGAAGTTTGCGGCCAAAGATGTGGCGTATAAAAAGACGAATAAAAGTGCTACATTTTCGCTGGACCTTGTCGGTGCTTATCCCAAGGAAGCAGGTATTCAATCTTGGCAGCGTGCCATAACATTAAATCGTGGTAAGTCCGTGGAGATTAGAGATAGATATGTGTTGGATAAGGTGTCGGGAGACATGATATTGAACTTGATGACAGCGTGTGATGTGTCGGTTTTGGAACCTGGAAAATTGATGTTAAAGGGGGATGGCGAAAAGTTTGGGAGTGCGACAGTTGTGTATGATGCGGAGATGTTTGAGGCGGCTACTGAGGCGATTGCATTGGATGATCGCAAACTGTCACGTAGTTGGCAAACAGAGCAATTGACGCGCATTGTGCTTAAGGCCAAGTCACCCTCAAAGAAAGACACTTGGACTGTGTCGGTGAAGCCATAGGTTTGGTAGATTGGCGAATTGTTCATTGCCAAAATAAAAAGAAGCCCTCTTGCAAGAATGTAAGAGGGCTTCTTTTTTATTCATCATCTTTAAAAGATTCGAGTCTTTGTATTTCTTTTAATTGTGGCGCATTCATTGACTAAATTGGGGTGGAAGCACTTTTTTATTCGACATCATACGCACAGCGAAAACCAATGGCGCGGCTGGTGGTGCGAGGGCGATAGCGGCGGCGAATGGTGGTGCGCATGTCTTGCGGATAAGGAGAGGTTGCACCGCCACGGGCAACACGTAAGGAGCCTTCTTCTGGGCCTAAGGGGTTCTGCTCTGGCCCTTCTGAGTAATAGCTTTGCGCATACCAATCATTGACCCACTCTGCAATGTTGCCGCCCATGTCAAAACCCCCATAGGGGCTTTTGTCTATCTGATGTGATCCTATGTTTGCTGTGGGGCCTTCGAGTGCCCAACCTGTTATGAGGCTACCCTCAAGTGGATCATTGGACCACGGAAAGTTCTGTCCTTCAACACCGCGTGCCGCGGGTGATCCACACCCTGTTGCAATGAGAATAAGAATAAAAAAAAGCCGATGGTTCATCATAATGCCTCCATTTTGAAAATATATCCAAAAAAGATTGATTTGACGATCCCCGGCGGAGGATACTGGCAAGTAGAAAGTAAAAACCATCAGATGGTGGTCGGACAGGCTCCTGTGCTTGCCCGATGTTTTGTGGATGGTTTATAAGGCTGTGATATTGAGGTTGCGGAACCAAATGAGACCGCCGTGGTCTTGGAGGCCGATGTAGCCTTTTTCGGTCATTTCACAATAGGGGCGTTTAAACTTGTTGGGCGTTCCGTCAGGGTTTTGGCTGGGCGTTGTCCAACGGTTGAGGTCCATGTCTACAATTTGCTCGTCGTTGAGAGTGACACGAATGACATTGTCCTGTGTGTAAAGGGTCATTGTGTTCCATTCACCTGCGGGTTTGCACGTGTTGCGGGTGGGTGCTTGTAAATCGTAGACGGCACCGCTGCAGTGTGTGGTGGTAGGCTCGCGTCCGTGGGTATCGAGTATTTGGATTTCGATGCCTGTTTGCACGGGGTCTTCAAGGTCTGTCCAACGAAAGAACACACCGCTGTTGGCTTTTTCGGTGTGCTTGAATTCGAGTGAGAGTTCAAAGTTTTGAAATTGTTCGCCAGTATAATAGAGGTTCTTGCCTTTGAGTGCTTTGCAATGAATGCAGCCCTTGTCAATGGTCCAGCTTTCGGAGTTGCCTGTGGCGGCCCAGCCATTGAGGGTGTTGCCATCAAAAAGTTGCATGTGATATTCCTAAGAGAGAAATGGAAAGATGTAATATGTGGAACTGTAAAAGAAGCATTGAAAAAAGAATCAATGAGATTGTAAGGTTTTTCCTCTTATATCTGGTCACTTGTTGTTTTTAATAAAATACGATTTTTAAAAATCTTCAAGCCCTATTGCACGAGGGCCAAGTTGTTTTTTGACATCGCTCCATGCTGCACGTTCTTCTGGTTTGCGAATATTGGGTATAAAACCAAAAGCGAGATAGAGCGCAACGGCGGGTAAGCGCCCAGATGAGGTGTTGAGATAGGCACACTCAAAGTTGCGATCTCTAAGACGGTGGCAAACAGCGGACATAAGTGGTTTGGAGAGGCCTTTGCCCTGTGCATGAGGGTAGAGCGCGACCCAGTGTACTAACCCTTGGGGTGTGGGGTGTTGTTCTTTTTGAACAGACCAAGCGGTCGCCGTACCAACGGGTTGGTTGCTTTCGTCGCAGATATAGAACTGATTTTCACGCCAAAGCTGTTCATCTTGTCCAAATCCTTTAACAAAGGATGTTTCGTCAAAGGTGTTAAAGGGGTCTGCTTGAATATGGATTTCACGCCAAGCTTTTTCATCGCCGGGTTGGTAGGTGCGTAAGGTATAAGGTTTGGGCAATTCGAAAGTGGGAATGTTTTCGAAATTGGGGCGGGTCATGCCAATGGAGGTGTTTTCCATATGTTACCTCGATATAGTTTGCAAGTGTTGTTTGGCTTCGGTGTGTAGTGGATCGAGGATGAGTGCGTTTTGCAAAGATTTTTGTGCATTTGCAATGTCACCCAAATGCGCAAAGGC
>JABIFK010000336.1 GCA_018650745.1 Candidatus Latescibacterota bacterium
ATTGGTGGCACACTGGTTTGGGCCGGTAATTTCGGTGGTGAGTGGGGGGATTGGCACGATTGTGGTGGTTGTGACCACGGCATTGGCATCGCCCAGATTAAGAGGTGTGGGCACGATGCATGATATTGAGGCAGAAGAAGAAAAGCAGGTACAACGTTAGAGAGTTAAAGTACACGTTTTGTTGTCTGTGGTGCCGTATGGAGGTTTGATGCCTAAACTCATTGCGTTGCCCAAACGACAGGCCGACACGGGTTATGTGTGCCGCCTTTAAATGAGCAGACGTTTGTATCGGAAGCGTATTGGATTTGAGCAGAAAAATAAAAAAAGGCGGCATTGGAGAGACTCCAATGCCGCCTTTTAATGTATGGAACTAAAATTTAATTAACTGGCACACCGCTCGTGAGGCGCTTTCGCCACGAGTTTTTGGGCATCTGATGCATCGTCGTGATCCGATATGAGGCTGAGGGTTGCGGTGGCCATGCGCAAAGCGTCGATGACAGACACGTTTTGCGAGGCAGCTTCACGCAAGAGAACGGTTGTGGCATTGGGTAAGGTTCGGTGTGATTTTAATGCTTCGGAAAAGGTGCCTAAATCGGAGTGTGATGGCAATCTGTGATGCCAGAGCAAATAGATCATTTCTTCAAAAGTGGCGTGGGGTGCGATTTCTTCAAGCCGATATCCGGCAATGATGAGTTCACCCGCTTCCCCATCGACACTGCTTAAGTTGGTTTCTGCTGCGATGACGCCTTTGAGGCCAGGGATATAGCTCATAATGACTCCTTTATTTGATGCCACCGAACGCGGCAAAACAACAATTCTTGTGCAGGATTTCTACAGTGTTAAAACCCACTTCGCGCAACAGATCTAATTGAAACATGAGCGGGCGAGGGGTGTCTTCTTCACCGACGTAGGTGAAGACTGTTTCGCGATAGGCTTCGTCTTTGAAGTCTGCGAGGTAGTCACCATACTTTTCCCACATGAGTTTCTGAATGCCCGATGTGGATTGCTCGATGAGATCGATTTGCGCACCGACGCAGTGGTGAAAACTGGGGCGCGTATTTTACGCTTGTTGGTGCGTGTGGCAACGCAGGGAAAAATGGGGGACAGCATTGCAGAAACGCTTCAATGGGCTTGGGCACCCGATTTTCCTGAAGCGGTGGATTTGATCAATACGATGTTGATTTTGTATGCCGATCATGAACTCAACACGTCGGCTTTTACAGCACGGTGCGTGGCATCGGCGGGGGCGACGCCTTATGGTGCTGTTGGTGCCGGATTGGCGGCATTGCAAGGGTATAAACACGGTGCGGCGAGTGAGCGAACGGAGTTGTTGTTTCGGGAGGCAGAGTTAAGTGGCAATGTGGAACGGACAATTGCTGATCGGCTGCGTTTGGGTGAATTGATTTCGGGGTTTGGTCACGCTGTGTATCGCGATGTGGATCCGCGCGCCAAGTTGATGTTGGATTGCATTGCCAAACGGTTTCCCGACTCACCTCATTTGGCTTTGGCACGTGAGATCATTGATGTGACGCATCGGTTGACCACGGTACATTACAATGTTGATTTGGCACTGACAACATTGGTGCGTGTGTTGGGTTTGCCCGATGGCAGTGCGATGGCGTTGTTTGCGTTGGGGCGTGTGGCCGGGTGGATTGGGCATGCGATTGAGCAATATGAATTGGATCAGTTGATTCGGCCTCGGGCGCGGTATGTGGGTGTTCATCCTACCGCTGCGGATCACAAAGCACAAAGCGCAGCGCATTAAAAGTATGCGCTGCGCTTTGTTGGACCGTGTGTGATTAGCGGGGTTAGTGCCATTTGATGACGACAAAACTGATGTCGTCTTCGGGGTCGGCAAACGCAAGGAGATCGGTTTTGATGGCGTTGAAGATTTCTTTGGAGGATTGGTCCTTTACTTCGTGCAGTTTCTTTTCGAGATGGTTGGGGGCATACAATTCTTCATCGCGCTCATGTTCAATTAAGCCGTCGGTGTAAATAATAAGTATGTCCCCATCGCCTAAGAGATTCCATTCGTTAACTGCGTATTCTTCTTTAAAACCCAATACACTTTTCTGCGTTCTGCGATCAATATCGCGTTGGGAAGGCAGTGTGCCAATGGGGGGAAACGAAACTGTTTTGTTGTCGGGAAAATCAACAATGCGATTTTGTTTGGAAGAATACACAAAAGGCATAGGGTGCCCAGCTGAGAGAAATTTAAAACGCCCATCTTCGGAAATTTCGCCATAAATCATGGTGAGAAACTTACTCACGCTGGAGGAATTGAAGAATCGGGTATTGATGTTTTCAAATAGTTTTTCGGTGATGTTGCCGTAGTGATCCATTTCGTACATGGCACCCATCAAAAAGGCTTGGTGTAACATGGCCGCTAAGAGGGCGTCTGTAATTTGATGGCCTGACACATCGGCGACAACAATGCCCGCTTTTTGACGACATTCTTCGAGTTTGGGAATAAGGTGTGCATGCCCTCTGTCTTTGGCTTTTTGAATGCGTGCATCCAAGTCGTATCGTTGTTTGAAATCGACATAGATGATGTGATCGCCCCCTATGATGCCATTCAATGGTACGATATCGCCATAAATATCAATGCCGTTGAGTTTGGGCATTTCACCCGATGAGGGTTTGATGTGGCCGGCAATGTCTTGGAAGTTGTCTAATTCTCCCATGAGCATTTTTGTTGCGTCGCCCACATCTTTGATGATGCTGTCGATTTCTTTATCTGAACTGTCGAGTGCCATATGTTCCAAAACTAAAAAAGTGAGAAGATTGCATTTGAGACATAAGATCTGGTTTTCTTACATATGTCTCTGTGATGTGTATCACCTTACAGCACTTGTGTTATGCACTGGGCATCTGCACCGCATCGTTACGGCGTTCAACCATGCCTTTTTGCATCGCTTCTGGATAGCGGTCGGGCAAGTGCGAAATGTCGTTGAGGCGTTGCAGGTGATTGCTTTCAAGTTGAAAAGATGCTGCTTGCAAATTGTCTTTGAGCTGTTGGGTGTTTCGTGCGCCAATGATGGCGGATGTCACTGCTGGTTGCTCAATGACCCAACGCGCTGCCACTTGTGCGGGGCTGCGGCCTAATTCATCGGCCACTTTGAGCAATTCGACAAGGGTATCATCGGCATTGGCAGCAAAGTATTTTTGAGGATATGCCCAGGCTTCGTCTGAGCGTGAGCCTGTTTGTGTGCGTTCCCCGGGTTTGTATTTGCCGGTGAGAAATCCACCTGCTAAGGGACTCCAGCAAACAACGCCGAGTCCTTTGTTTTGGCACAACGGAATGAGTTCTTGTTCGATATCGCGCACAACCAAACTGTATTGGGGTTGGTAGCATTCAAACCGTGCCAAATTGTTGTGGTCGCTGATCCAGAGGGCTTCCATAAGACGCCAGGCTTGGTAGTTGCTACAGGCAATGTAGCGCACTTTGCCTTGATGCACCAGATCGTCTACTGCGCGTAGCATTTCTTGGAGTGGTGTTTGGGCATCGACATGGTGAATATAATAAATATCGACATAATCCATGTCGAGTCGTCGTAGGCTGTCGTCAATGGCTTGCATGATGTGCACGCGTGACATGCCCGAGTCGTTGGGACCTGGACCAATTGGGTTAAAAAATTTGGTGGCAATGATGGCATCGCGGCGTTTGTCTTTGAGGGCTTTGCCGAGATAGATTTCTGAGAGCTGGTCGGCATATGTATTTGCCGTGTCGAAAAAATTAACGCCGTGATCAATGGCCATATCGACCATGTTTTTGGATTCGGATTCGTCGGCACCGTGGCCAAATGTCATGGTGCCTAAGCAAACTTCGGATACTTTGAGACCGCTGCGGCCCATGTTGCGATATTCCATGGCATCCCCCTGTGTCTCCTTTGGTAAAAGGAGAGGTATTATGAGCTTATTTCAATTTGCGAATGTTTCTTTGTTCTGTTTCACGGGTGACTTAAAATAAAAATGACGGGTGAATCATCATGACACAATTGCTGTTACACATGTTTCTTCAAATTAGGCAATTTTGAAATAAAGTCAAAGGTGTAATATTCGTTTTGCTGGACAGAGATCGTAGATTGGCTTATTATTGGGCATTCGAATAGGAGCTTAATGGTGCGTATTTTAATGGCAGAAGATGACCCGCCTTCACGCGAGGTTTTACAACTTAATTTAGAAGCTTGGGGCTATAATCCTTTGGTTTGCAGTGATGGTGCCGAAGCTTGGGCTGCGTTTCAGCGCCCCGACGCGCCTCGTTTGGCCATTTTGGATTGGATGATGCCAGAGATGAGTGGCCCCGAGGTTTGTGAGCGGGTGCGTGGGTTGGCGCACGGGCGTTTTACATATATTATGTTGTTGACGGCCAAAGGCCAACGCGAAGATTTGCTGAAAGGGTTGGAAGCTGGTGCAGATGATTATATTGTGAAGCCGTTTGACCGGCAAGAGTTGCAGGCCCGCATTCGGGTGGGCGCTCGGGTGGTGGGGTTGCAGAATAAGTTGGTTGAAGCAGAGCAAACACGGGTGTTGGCCGAAACGGCGGGGGCTGCCGCGCATGAGATCAATCAGCCGCTGACAGTGTTGATGGGCAAGTTGGAGCTGTTGTTGGAGCGGATGTCACCTGATTCGCAACACCGTGAAGTGATTCGGTCGGTTTATGGGTCGGCGGATCGCATTGCAGATATTGTAAGGAATATGGGAGAGGCCCGAGCATATGTAACCAAGCCCTATGTTGAGGGACTTGATATTGTTGATTTTAATGCGGCGTCTGACAACAATAATGAATAACTGTTTGTTGGGGAATAAGACAAAATGAGATGGCTGTAAAAATAGACACTTGAGCTTCAGAGAAATCTGAGGCTTTTTTTTATGCGTAGACGTTGTCTTGTGGGGCGTATTTGAGGCATTGGCGTGTATGGGAAAGATCCCAAGCCATGTTGGCATTGTTTGACATGCCATTGACGACGATGTATTTTTGCGGCCAAGTGGATGTATCGGCTAAGAGAGACCGTTCGAAGAGGTGTAGAAAGTCGCGGTTGGAGAGCCACATTTCGCGGAACCAGCGGTTGGTTTGCTCCAGTGTCGGATCGGGATCGCTTTGTTGGGTGGGTGTGCCTGCTGCTGAAAGTGTGGCGGGCCTGTTTTCACCGGGTTGACACCAGCCGATACGCACGCACACAAAAGAGGTGTCGCTTTTTTCACTTAACACTTTGCATTGACGTTCCCCGGCAAATTTGGCCACGGCATAAACGGTAGAGTCCATGTCTTTTTGACCCGTGTGCCACAAGGTGCCCACGCCTGCTTCGAGATCGGTGTGG
>JABIFK010000105.1 GCA_018650745.1 Candidatus Latescibacterota bacterium
TCAGTCTGTTAAAATTCAGCGCAACGGACAAACAGAACCAGGCGCACTGCTTGCCCTTCAAGCCTTTTCGTTTAACCAAAAATACGGCGGATCAGCCCAAAACCCCGATATCTATCAGGCGCTGCGTTTGGCTCTAAGTGGGTTAGACGACAACGCGCGGCATAAGCTACGCGGTCATAATGGCGCTGTGCGCGATGTGGCATTTTATCCCAACAGCACGTCATTGGCCTCAGCCAGTGACGATGGATACATTGGGCTTTGGGATATCCAAACACGCACGCAAAAAGGCACCTTACACCCAGGCGACAATCGCATTCGATCCGTTGCCGTCAGCCCCAAAGGACAATGGTTGGCATCGGGGGGAACAGAAGGCGGTATTCAGGTGTGGCAATTAGACACCCCAAATGCCCTGCCTATACAATTGCTAACACCTGTAGAAGGAACGGTTATCAGCGCCCTTATATTTGATCCCACAGGAACCTATTTGGCCGCAAGCAGTCTAAATGGCCAAATATGGACCTGGCGCGTGGCACAATGGACAGAAACATCGTCCTTATCAACCGCTGATGGTGAACGCATTCAGACTCTGGCATTTAGCCCTAAGGGCCACACACTGGCTTGGGCGGGTAGCAAGGGTATTATTCAGATGGTCGAGATGCAAAATCCATCTCAAACAACAACATTCAATGACAGTCAAACCCCTATTTTATCTATCGACTTTAGTGCCAACGGGCAACACTTGGCCTCAGGTCATGCCAACGGCAACATCTTAATCTGGAATGTGCAAACGCCCGAAGCAGACCCTATACGCCTCATTGGCCATACCTCATCTGTCACATCTGTCAGCTTCAATCCCGACAACCAGTTGCTGGCATCAGGCAGTTTGGACAAAACCTTACGCATCTGGAACGTCGAATATCCCGATGCAGAATCCATATCTATCGAACACGACCACTGGGTCTGGGCAGTCGCATTTAGCCCAGACGGTAATCTACTCGTATCGGGTGGTGCAGATCAAATTATCTACACGTGGACCACGCGAGCCAAAGCACTCGCCGGGCAAGTATGCGACAAAATCAGTCGAAATCTAAGTATAAAAGAATGGAAAACATTTGTAGGGGAAGACATTCCCTATGAGAAGACATGCCCAAATTTGCCGGGGGATGAACAAACATTGGGAAACACCACAAGCGAATATTAATTTCTCAATTGGAGTCGAAAAAGGATAGGGATATGGCATTTGGCAAGCACGCATTCTCAGATCGGCAGCAATTTTCAGCCCCTCTGAGATTTTATTATCTGATTATTTGCATCATGTACCTGTTGTGCATCACACCTGCATCGGCACAACACGATTGCACACTCGCACTTATTGAAGCAGACAAAGCTTATCAAACGGGCCAGTTTAATAAGGTTATTGATTTGCTGACCCCATGTGTGGGCAGTCCTATTTCAGTAAAAGAAAAAGTGGCCATCTACCGGCTTCTATCTCTAACACATCTCTCCACCGATGACACCGAGTTGGCCGAAAATTTTGTCACCCGGTTGCTCACCATCAAACGCAACTTCGAAACCACCCTGCAAGATCCTCCGTTGTTTACCGAAATGGTCGAAGAAGTCAAGCTCGAACTGGCCAGCACGCAAGTGTCATCCGTTTCAAAAAACAACGAAAGCCTTTTAGAAGCACCCGCTACAGTCATCCTCATAACCGAAGAAGAAATTAAACGACGTGGTTATTTAGATCTCGAAGCACTCTTTCACGACCTGCCAGGTTTTGATATCTCGCGCGGCAACGGCGTGCAATATTCCCTTATTTACCAGCGAGGATACCGCTCAAACGGCACCGATAAAACGTTGTTTCTGATCGATGGCGTTGAAGAAAACGACTTGTGGACCAACTTTACCTATTTGTCTCGGCAATATCCACTAAGCAACATCAAACGCATTGAACTTATCCACGGTCCGGCTTCTACTATGTACGGTGCCAATGCATTTTTAGGGGTGGTCAACATCATCACCAAAGAACCCGGTAACCTCGTCAAAAAAGGCAAAAAATTTGGTGCCAATATTCAGATCAACAACGGTCAAATGGCCACGCGTTATGTAGATGCGACCGTGGCAGCCCGGCACGAAAACATCTCAATATCAGTCACCGGGCGTGTTTTTCAATCTCACGAAAGAGACCTTTCAGATTTTCCAGACTGGGACTATCAAACGCACCCGCTGCCCTTCTATCAGGACAAGCTCACCATCAGCGGCACCAATGAAGACGGCAGCTATCGTGCACAAACCTTTCTCGAAGAAAACGACGTCGATCCCGATCACCCTTATATCTCAATTATACGAGATGCAAATAACGTAGCCCAAACCATCAATATTACAGAAGTGGGTGCTCAAAAAGCCCGTGACATCGATCAGGCCACACTCAATCAAATTGTAGAAGGCAACCCCGTTCAATATACCAACCACACTCGTGACTGGCTGCTCAATGCCAAAATACGATCTGAAGGATTCACCCTTGGTTTTCAAACATGGCGACGAGCAGAAGGCACCATTGGCTGGTTTGTAGATGATCGAGAAGGCACCTCAGAAAATGGAGGCGTCTGGATTCCTCGCAATACGTTTTTATACATGAAATATGACAAAGCTATTAATGAAAATCTCTTTTTTACCTTTTTTACACGCTACAAATCCCATTCTCTCGACAGCGACAACAAAATTCTGATCTTCAGAAGTTATGCCGGTGAAGGCCGCTGGGGGTTGAGCCAGTTGCTAAAAGACAGTCAGGGCTTTTGGTTTCCCCTGTGGTTTTATCGTTTGTCTAAAGAGTTGCGTATTGAGGCCAAAGCCTTATACGTTCCTTCAGAAAAATTTAATATTGTCGCTGGCATTGAAGCCCGAAACGGGCATATTCAGGGCAACTATGTTACCTCCATATCGCCCAATCCTTCAGAAACGGGCAATCACAGTGCGCAAACCGGTGGCAACCATTTTGAAAACCGAGACATTGGCATTTATGGGCAAGCCTCTTACAAAGCCCATTCAGACATTAAGCTGGTATTGGGTGGGCGTGTAGACAACAACAAAATTCGAGACACACTCGGTTATGGCACCGTGTTCAATTCCCGAGCCGCTGTGGTATACACGCCGTCTCAATATGTTTTTAAAGCGGTCTACTCCGAAGCCTTTAAAGCAGCCTCCAATTGGGCCAAATATGCAACCTCGCCGAGCCGAGGTATTTCCAACCCAGAGCTTCAACCCGAACGTGTGAAAAACATCGAACTCAGTGCAGGCTGGCAAATTCGCGACGGATTTTTTGTCGATATGAGCACATATTCCGCTTCATATAGCGATGTGGTGGGAACCGCGCAAATCACACAGCCCGATGGCTCAACCACCACGCAAAACCGAGCCATTGGCCGCCTCAAAATTCGTGGGCTTCAAACAAACCTAACGTGGAAATACAAAGACTATGCGCTCTATAGCAATTATACCTTTACCAACCCCAAAAACGTGGAACCCACAGACAGCGACGGCAGTTTGATCACAGATACACAAGGCAATCCTTTACAAACACGCATTGGTGATATTGCCAGCCACCAAATAAACCTGGGCGTCAATGCCATCTATTGGAACCGCCTCAATGTAAACCTACGCCTAAATTATGTGGGCAACAAAAAAACGGGCAAAAATACCACAGTTGAAGCCAACCCCCTCGACGAAATTGGTGCATACACCACACTAAACGGTGCAATAACTTTAGAAAATGTTCTTCCCAATGCGTCGCTTCAGATCATCGCAAACAACATTCTCGACAAAGAATATGCCCATCCGGGTGCCCGAAGTGCCGATGGCAAAATTCTGGCCGCTCAGTTCCCACAGAACCGACGCAATATTATGCTACGCTTACTGGCCGACTTTTAATTATGAACCTTCGCCATACCATCGCCGATGCACTCAACATTCGCTCGGGTGAGAGTAACGCCATTGCCTTACTGGCAAGTTATTCTTTCCTCGCCGGTATCTGCTTGGCCTATGTGATTTCGCTGGGCAACGCTTTTTTTCTGGTCGAATTTGGCCCCGGATATTTGGCACCCGGTTACATTATTACAGGTATAGTGGGCTACATCACAGGGTTATTGCTGTCTTGGATACAAAAACGTATCGCGTTTGCCAAACTGGTACACCTCATCATTATCTTTCTCCTTGTGCTAACGTGCATATTCCGCGTTGGATTTTGGTTTGCCTCCGATCGCCCGCTCATATGGGGTTTTACCACGGGTCAACTGATGGCTGGCGGCATGTTTGTCAGTATTGGCACGTACATCATGTTGGTCTATTTTGTCTTTAGAAGCCTGTCTGGTCGACTGTTTAACCTACGTCAGGGCAAACGCCTCTTTGGCCTCATCAGCTCTGGTGATGTCATCTCCTCCATTATCGGTTTTTTCTCAGTCCCGCTGCTGGTTCGATTTTTCTCCAACGCTGCTGACCTTCTGTTTATCGCTTCGGGTAGTCTATTGATGTGCCTATGGGTGCTGTCTATGATCACCCATCGGTTTTCCACCCAGCTCGACTCACAGATAGAAAAACGAGGAGTACAAGTACAAAGCGGTTTCTCAGACCTGATTAAAAGCCGTTATTTTGTCCTCTTTTTTCTTCTCTCATCAGCCTCTGTTTTTGGGTTCTATTATATCGACTACGCCTTCCTAGGTCAGTTGCGTGTACGCTTTCCTGACAAGGCACAACTGGCTCAATTCATCGGTATTTTTTATGGCGTCATTCGCATTGTCGAATTTGTTCTAAAAACCTTTCTCTCCGGGTGGTTGATCAACCAATATGGTCTTCGATTTGGTCTGGTTGTACTGCCCCTGCTGCTTTGTATCGTCAGTGCGCTTGCAGCACTCAGCGGCACGCTGCTTGCCAATGCCACTTCGGCGGTTTTTTTGTTAATCGCACTGGGCAAGCTGATTGAGCGCGTTGTTACCAAATCGATTTACGAACCCTCTTTTAACATTCTTTACCAATCTCTCGATCCAGATTTGCGGTTGTCTGTACAAACCAAAATCGAGGGTATTGTGCAGCAACTGGCCGCTCTGCTTGCTGGTCTAACACTGCTATTTTTTAGCAAAGTGGGGTCTTTTCAACTCGTCATCGATGTGCTGGTACTCATCTTTTTGGGCTGGGTTTTCATTTCTATATTCATGTATCGCGCCTATAGAAACACCCTGTTACAAAACCTAAATCAACAGACCGAGGACAACAACACATCGGCACCCACCAAAATATCCAGCGGGCACTTGTTAGATGAACAAACTGCTCAGACTAAAGCAGAAATCAAAGATGCAGTAGACAATATGGCATGGTGCATGTCGGCATTAATAGATCTCAACGAAGACAATGCACGTCAGAATCGTTTGAAATCTGTTTTGGGTACCGAAATAGACCAAAATCGAGAACGCATATTTCACCAGCTTTCTTCAATTTATGATCCACGGCACATTCAACTGGTACAAGACAATTTCAAAAATGCCAGCAATGATAGCAAAGCCTATGCGTTAGAGCTGATTGACCTGTTTGTCGATCCTGAATTGAAAGTGCTTCTCTTTCCACTCTTAGATGATTTGACCCTCAACCAACGCCTGAAACGTCTCGAACCTTATTGCCCACAACAACATCTCAATCTCGAGAATCGTCTCAAAGACATGGTAAACCGACAACCGGCAAAAATCGACCGGTGGATCAAGGCATGTGCCCTACATGCTTTTCCATCTTTGCCAGCACCTACTGTTGCCAACGAACTGGTTGCCACATTATACCATCCAGATCCCTTGCTCAGAGAAACAGCCGCTTGGAGCATCTGCGAAATAGACCATACATTTCTCACAACTTACATCCAGCATCTGCCCGAAAAGAATCACCCCAACATCGATCACGCATTTCAGACACCCCATTACCATAGCAAGGTGTGGTTAACCCTTGAAAAAGTGACATTCTTAAAAAGTGTCCCATTGTTTTCACATATTCCCGAAAATATGATGGTTTACTGGGCATCTAGTCTGAGTGAGAGACAGGTGCAACCAGAAGAAACTTTTATTATAGAAAGAGACACACGAAATGATATCTATATCATTGTCGAAGGACAGGTACGCATACACACAGGTTTAGAAATTGCAGCAACACTTAATAAAGGGGATATACTAGGTCATATGCCTGCCCTCAATCTCCATATGCCTGCCGAATCCGCTACCGCAAACAATGCTGTCAAATTGTGTTTGCTCGATCAAAATGCCCTATCTGATTTTATGGACAACCACGCAGAGATTGCACAAGGAATGATTCATGACCAAAAGGTATCCACGATGTCTGCTGCTGATACCGATGGAATACAAACCCTATAACAACGCAATCATCTGTCTTATTCACAACTTTAAGGCAAAAAAATGACCAAAGTCTTCCAATACACAATGGCATTCATGCTTTTTCTTTTTGCCTCAGGCACGCAGTCTGTCGCCGCGACACAAAATTTGGGCCATTGGTATACCTACGATGTAACCGATGGATTGGGCAGTGGCAAAGTATCGGACATCATGCTCGACCAACAGGGTTATCTTTGGTTTGCCACCTTAGGCGGCGGTGTGAGCCGCTACGACGGTGAAGATTGGCAAAGCTTTACCACAATCGACGGACTGGCACACAATTGGGTGCACACCATTTTTCAAGATCGCAAAGACAACCTCTGGTTTGGCACAAGCAATGGTGTCAGCAAGTTTGATGGAAAGACATGGACAACATTCACCACAAAAGACGGGTTGGCGAGCAATGCCATATTATCCATCATACAAGATCAAAATGACGATCTGTGGTTTGGAACCGGTAGCATTTTTTCGGTAGGCGGAAAAGGTGTTAGCAAATTTGATGGGGAAAATTGGACCACATTCACCACAAAAGACGGGCTCGTTGGCAACACTGTTTATGCCATCACCCAAGACAAACAAAACAACCTCTGGTTTGGCACAAACAATGGTGTCAGTAAATTTGATGGGAAGGCGTGGACAACACGTACCACAAAAGATGGGCTGGCAGACAACACCGTTTATGCCGTCACCCAAGACAAACAAAACAACCTCTGGTTTGGCACAAACAATGGCATCAGCAAATTTGACGGAAAAGCGTGGACGACATTCAACACAAAAGATGGGTTGGCAAACAATCAGGTGCGATCCATTTGTCAAGATCGCAATGACAACCTTTGGTTTGGCACAAATGGCGGAGGCGTCAGTCAGTTCGACGGAGAAAAATGGACCACGCTAACAACTGCAGATGGTTTAACACACAACTGGGTTGTTGCCGTTTTTCAAGACAGAGAAGGGCATCTTTGGTTTGGTAGCGATGGCGGGGGTATCAGTCGCTATAGCAAAACATTTCGAACCTTTACAGCCGAAGATGGGCTGGCAAACGATGTGATTGTATCGGCATTTCAAGATCGGGAAGGGAGCCTCTGGTTTGGCAGCGATGGGGGTGGGGTAAGCAAATTTAATGGGAAAGAATGGCACACATTTACCACAAAAGACGGGTTGGCAGGAAATAAAGTAAGATCCATTACCCAAGATTCAAAAGGTACTTTCTGGTTTGGCACAGAACAAGGCGTGAGCAAATTCGATGGCACAAATTGGCAAACATTTACCACAGAAGATGGACTGACCCAAAACCACATTTACGCTATATTTTTCGACCACATAAACCGGCTCTGGGTTGGCACGGGTAGTTTTGATATTTCAGGTAAAGGCGTGAGCCGATTTGATGGCACGCGATGGCAAACATTTACCACAAAAGACGGACTGGCAAACAATACCGTCTTTTCTATTGCCCAAGACCGAGACAACAATCTTTGGTTTGGAACGCTCAATGGCATTAGCAAATACGATGGCACCAATGTACACATTTATACAACCAAAGATGGGCTTGCACACAACCAAGTCAGATGCATATTTCAAGACAGAGACGGTAATCTCTGGTTTGGAACCGAACAGGGTGTGAGCTTGTTTGATGGCAAAAATTTTACCAATTATACAACCAAAAATGGATTGGTAGACAATCAGGTGCGCTCTATTTTCCAAGACAGAGAGGGCAACCTGTGGTTTGGAACGCTCGGTGGAGGGGTCACACGATTTGATGGGAAAGTATTCCAAAACATGACCCTTCAAGACGGTCTGGCCGGAAATGGTATTTACGCCATTTTGCAAGATAAAACCGGCAGTCTGTGGTTTGGAACACTCGGAGGAGGGGTCACGCGCTATACCCCACCCCCTCCTGTTCACCCCCCCATCTTTATCGATGCAATTGTTGCCGGGCGCCGATATGAAAACACAGATGAATTGAGCGTGCCATCCAGTGTGGGTCTCATCGCATTTGAGTTTCACGGCATCAGTTTCAAAACCCGCTCCAATGCGATGATCTATCGCTACAGACTCAAAGGACATCAAGACAATTGGGAAGTTACACACAATCGCCGTGTAGAATTTCAAGATTTGCCCACGGGAGATTACATCTTTGAAGTACAAGCAATCGATCGCGATCTCGTTTATTCCAAACAGACCGATACAGCTACACTCAAGGTTTATTACCAACCCATGTCCAGTTCCGTTCAAATTGCCCATCTAAATATCCAAGACGTATTCCCATCCTATTACAAAACATATTCTGAATTCTCCATTGGCACCATCGAAGTCTCCAACGATGACCCAAATCCCATCGAAGCCAAAGTAAGCTTTTTTATTCCCGACTTTATGAACCGTCCGACCGAACAAACCGTAACATTGTCCCCACAATCCAAACAAACAATCCCCCTGCGTGCCATCTTCAACCCCGACATTCTGAACCTCAAAGACAATGTCTCCGTCCAGGCCGAGGTGGCACTTTCTTGCGAAGTCAGCAGCCATACGATTGCGGTCAAAAAACTGCTCAACACAAACATCTACGGACGGGGTACACTCATGTGGGATGATCTGGGCAGAGCCGCTGCTTTTGTCACCCCCGAAGATCCCGATGTAACACGTTTTGCACGTGGCTTATACGACACCTATCGCCGTCAGATCAAAACCTCTGCCAGTGATGGCAATATTCCTACGGCCATGCTCATCTTCGAAGCGCTTAATGCACATGGCATTAAATATGCACAAGATTCCAGCACACCTTATTCACAAGTGCGAGCCAACCATTCTGTTTTAGACAACATCCAATATCCTTCAGAGCTTTTGCAAAGCAAACTCGGCGATTGTGATGACTGCACAGTATTGTATTGTTCCCTGTTAGAGAACCTGAATATTTCCACAGCCTTTATCGACTATCCAGAACATATCTTAATGATGTTTGACTCGGGTGTAACCGCTCGCCATGCCTTTGGTTTTCGCATGCAAGAAAATCGTTACATCTTACGCAATGGACGATTTTGGATTCCCATTGAAGTGACCAAATTGGGCGAAGGCTCATTTATGGATGCTTGGGATCTGGGTCTAAAAATTTGCGAACGCCTGCAACCACAAGGTGCACTCAAAATCACCGACGTACGCAGGGCTTGGGGGAAATATCCTTATGCATTACCTGAAATCACTGGAGAATGGGAACATCCAGATCCAGAAGCACTTGAAAGATTTTTTCAAACAGACATCAACGCATTCCAAAAATTGCGTAACGAATATGTTCAAAGAGAATACATTCTACCGCTCATTCAAAACCCCAAAGATCATATCCGACGCATTGAACTCGTACAAACCAAAATCGAGGCCGAAGATTTTAATGATGCCATCATAACAGCTGTGCCGCTTCTCGAAACAGAATATCGTGCACATGCCTATTTCTTAATGGGCTGTGCATATGCCGCGCAAAAAGACATTCGCTCGGCCGTCACTTACTTTGAAAAAGCCCTCGAAAATGACCCTGAAAATCCAGATTATGCAAACAGTTTGAGCATACTTAAAAAAATACTGGCTCAGGAGACCCAATAATTACAAGAGGCATTCTTATGTCAAACCCCAACCTCATCTATCTCTTCGCCGATCAACTCCGCTACTTCTCGTGCGGTTTCGCCGGAGACCCTTGCGCCCAAACCCCCAATATGGATCGCCTCGCCACACAAAGCCTCAGCTGCATCAACACCACCGCCTGCACCCCCGTTTGTGCCGCCTATCGCGCCTCTCTCTTTACCGGTAAATTCCAAAGCAGCCACGGCATGGTCATCAACGAACTGCGCCTCAGTCCTAATCACGACTGCTTCGGCCATGCACTCACCCGCGCAAATTACAACACCGCTTACATTGGCAAATGGCACCTTTGGGCCAACCAACTTGGACACCACAATCAAATCGGCAACGCCTTCACACCTCCAGGCCCCTACCGCCTCGGGTTCGACGGATACTGGGCAGGGTATAACTTCAGTCATCATTCCCACGGTGCTGTCTATTTTGAAGACACTTGCGACCCCATTCCCTACGAAGGGTATGAAGCCGACACCCAAACCGACATGGCCATCAACTTTCTTCAAAATACCAACCCAAAAGAAAACCCCTTCGCCCTCTTCCTCTCTTGGGGGCCACCCCACGATCCCTGGGGTTCAGACAACCTACCAGAAGGATACTGGGAACGCTTTCATGATTGCGATATCCAACCCCGCTCCAATTTCTCTACACAACAAGATCCTTACGCCGACAACTGGGCAACCATGCCCGATGATTACCGTAACAACCTGCAAGATTATATGCGTGGTTATTATGCCCAAGTTGCCAACATCGATTGGAACTTAGGCCGCATCATGGACATCGTTGATCAACTTGGCATCGCCGACAACACCTATTTCGTCTTCACCTCAGACCACGGCGAAATGTGGGGCTCCCAAGGCCGCCGTGCCAAAAACATCTTCTATGACGAAGCCTGCCGCGTGCCCTTTCTCATCCGTCATCCAAATCTCGCCCAAAACAGCACCAACGATGTCTGCCTCAATACCACAGATCTCATGCCCACACTCCTCTCCTTTCTCAACTTACCCGTGCCACCCGCAGCAGAAGGCGTCGATCTCAGCCGTGTCCTCACCGGCGAATCAGCCATACCCGATCACGCCGCCCTCATGCAAGGCATGGGCACCACTGCCGCGTGGAAAGACGGTCACGAATGGCGCGCCCTACGCGATCAACAACATACCTATGCCACATACCGTGTAGACGGCAAAGAACTGCTCTTTGACAACTTGAACGACCCTTATCAAATGAAAAACTTAGCGGATGATCCATCTCGGTCACCCCTTCTCAAACATTATCGAGACCAACTTCAAACACGCCTCAAAGAACAAAACGACACCCTTGAACCCTGTACGTGGTATGAAGACCAATGGACACAAGATCGCAATATCATGCGCGGTGCCAAAGGCGGTTCTCACGATTTGGACCAATTGGCTGACATCATTCAAAAACACTTTCCAGATGATGTATGGCAACAGCAAGCAAAGTAAATGATGCACATCCATCAAGCACCAATCTCTGCCGATCAAACAGGGAAATTATGAAAAACACCCAAAACATCACCGTCATAGGGGCCGGACTTATGGGTCATGGCATTGCACAAGAATTTGCACAGGCGGGCCATCAGGTCATCTTAAACGATCTCAACGATGAAGTTCTGAAAACAGCCCTCACCCGTATTCGCGCAAATTTCGAAATGATGACAAAAGAAGGCATGTGCAAACCTGATCAAGGCGATCTGGCCTTAGCGCATATTCACACAGAAACAGATTTGGCAGAAGCAGTATCTGGTGCAGATGTGGTCATCGAAGCCATGACTGAAAACTTAGACATCAAACTCCCCCTCTACGAAAAGTTAGATGCGCTTTGTGCACCGCATACCATTTTAGCCAGCAACTCATCCAGTTACATACCCAGCAAAATGGCCGCCGCAACACAACGCCCAGACAAAGTCATTGGCACACACTATTTCAATCCCCCGTTTCTCATCCCCCTCGTCGAAGTCATTCGAAGTGCACAAACATCTGATGAAACCACAACCCTCATATTTGATCTCCTAAAAAAAATTGGCAAAACGCCCGTCATCGTTGAAAAGGAAGTGCCCGGATTTATTGCCAACCGTATTCAAGCTGCCGTGTGGCGTGAAATCTTATATTTGGTAGAAGAAGGCGTCGCAACCCCGCAAGACATCGACGTGGTTGTCAAAAACAGCATTGGTCGCCGATGGCCTGTCGCGGGCCCTTTTGAAATCACAGAACTCACCAGCCTGAAGCAGAAACAATCTATCTTAAAAGAACTGTTTCCTTCTCTGGCCTCTTTTTCAGAAGTACCCAACATTCTAAATGAAAAAGTAGAACGTGGAGATTTGGGCGTCACAACCGGGAAAGGATTTTACGACTGGACGCCTGAATCGACACAAGCCCTCAAAGACAAAATTGCAAAAGCACTCATCAAAATTGATCGATGGTCTGAATAACCACCGCCGTACCATTTGGAGTCGACATGGACAAACTCATGATCACCGTTGCCTTAACCGGTTCTGTACCCACCAAAGAAAACAACCCAAATGTACCCATTACGCCCGAAGAGATTGCCGAATCTGCGGTACGTTGTCGCGAAGCAGGTGCCAGCATCGCGCACATTCACGCCCGAGATGCCGAGGGCAAACCTTCATTAGACCCCGACACCTTTGAACGCACGCACCAACTCATCACTGAACGCACCGACCTGATTGTGCAAATCTCCACAGGGGCACGCGCCGGTTATGACATTGATGCCCGATCTGCAGCCGTCAAACGCATTCGTCCAGAAATGGCCTCCCTCACCACCGGCTCCATGAACTTTCCAGATCAAGTCTATGCCAATTCCTTTGAGGTTGTCGAAGCCTTAGCCGGACTCATGAAAAAATCGGGCACCAAACCCGAAATGGAAATCTTCGAATCGGGCATGATCGACAACGCGCTCCTACTCGTCAATCAAGGATTGGTCGAGCCACCCTTGCACTTCGACTTTGTTTTGGGCAGCAAAGGTTCTCA
>JABIFK010000104.1 GCA_018650745.1 Candidatus Latescibacterota bacterium
CGCCAAACACGGTCCAAGCCAAAAAGGCTTATTTCTATTTTGACGATGAGTTTGTCTGCCTCGGGGCTGGTATTACGGGACATCGGCCTCACCCCATCAATACAACGCTGAATCAGTGCCAGCTCACGGGGGAAATCCATATTGGTTATGCCAACGGAGATCGACAAACCGTTCAAAAGGAAACCGAAACCGTCCTCAATGCACCTCAATACATCTGGCACGATCAGATCGGCTACGTTTTCCCTGAAGCCACACCCGTCAACGTGTTGGCCAAACAGCAAACGGGCCGCATCGTTGATCTCTTTGATTTTGGATCCGATGAATGGTTGTACGAAGACATCTTTTGCCTCTATCAGGATCACGGCGTACAACCAACGGATGAACACTACCAATATATTGTTGTGCCCAGCGTAACGGAAAACGAACTGCGCCAATATGTCAAAACATCTCATATTCAGGTGATATCGAACACCGAAACCCTGCAAGCCGTCTGCCACGACCAACTCGGTGTATCGGGTATCGTCTTCTACCAACCCGGTCATATCCAACTCACGGAAAACATCAAGGTCTCCGTTGACCACCCGTGCATCGCGCTCATTCGCGAAATGGGACAAACAATTCAGGTCGCCTTATCCAATCCCGAAAATACAGAGGCAGAGATCACACTGCAAATCAACAACCATGAATTGCATTTTTTCATACCATCAGGCCAATATGCAGGCCAATCTATCATCCAAACAGTAACCTTGTAAACCGGGAGGCCGATAAAGATACAAATTGCGGTGATTATTTACTCAATACCGGACAGATAATCCAAATTGGCCCCGAGGAAGCTACCCAGCAAATACATCGTGACGAGGGTGCATGGAATGCTATGGCTGAGAAAGAAAATGGGCAAAAAAAAACCGCAGTTCAAAGTGATATCCTTGAAATCTGTGGTATGGTTTTTATTCACAGGAAATTCTGTTTTACTTACAACCCAAGACAATATCGAACGACGTCTTCTACTTTCTTTAATGTTGCTCCAGAAACGCCACCTGAAGACTTTATAGGAAAACGCTTTAGATCCAGTGATCGAATCTGAAAACCCAAAAAAACCGTTTCCAGATCCAAACCTGTTTCTTCTGGCTGCAATCGAATATTTGTAGGATAATCCCGTGTGACATTAGTCCCTTTGGTACCCACGACAACAGTCACAACAAGAGGCAATCGATTGAGCGCATCAATGGATAGAACCAAAACAGGGCGCTGTCCTGCCTGTTCGCGACCTTCTACTGGATTGAGGTTCACGAAGTATATTTCACCACGCTCAATAGCCATCAATCACCCAGTCCATCTTGCTCTGTAACTGAGAATTCACGCTCAATTTCCTGAAGTTCTCTTTGGATTTCGGGATCAGAAGCCATTTCACTCAGTTGAGAATCGATATCTTGTTTACCAGAGATATTTTTTCGTATTCGATGGCTGACACGCTCAATAAGCAGCAGTTGTTCATCGACAGACAATCGACTGATATTTTCTTCTAATTCAGAAATAAGAGGCGGTGCATTCATGTGTTTTTCTCCTTGAAAAATCGTAATGTTTGAAAGTACTATAAAAACCAATCAAAAGTCAAGACACTAACCCACCCTCACCATCCCTAAAAACAGAAAACTTGAAAAACGAAAATCGTGCACAAAAAACAAAGAACGCACCATCTAAAGCAACGCCAGGAGATCTATTGTGGCAACCTATCAATTTCCGCTGGACGAATATTACGCTCGAATTGACGTGCCATTTTCCGGTAAACCAACAGTTGACCGTCTGAAAGAACTTCAACGTGCGCAAGTGTACACGATCCCGTTTGAGAATCTGGACATTCAACTGGGACGCGGGATCGACCTTACACCCAGTCACGTTGATGACAAGGTGATTCGAAGGCAACGCGGAGGGTACTGTTTCGAGCTAAACGGCCTGTTTTGCCGAGCGTTGAGAGCCGCAGGCTTTGAGGTTCGTCCTCTGTTAGCAAGGGTCCACAATGGAGATGAACCTGGGGGTAGGTGCCATCAACTCAGTTTGGTTAGCATTGCGGGTCGTGACTGGATTGTAGATGTAGGGTTTGGAAAGGCATCTCCGCGTGTGCCGATACCCCTTGAGTTTGATACGCCCACCGATCACGACGGGACATCGCTTCGATTAACGAACCACGAGCTTGGTTACATGCTTCAGAAAGACCAGGATGGTCACTGGGATACCCTTTACAGCTTTGACCTCTGTCCTGTTGTTCCCAAAGACATTGTGGTGGCCAACTACTTCACATCCTCGCATCCCGGCATCCACTTTACGACATCTCGCATGGCAGTGCTGTGCCACCCCGAAGGCGATACAAGACTGCTCAACTATCGATGCACCACGTCAAGACGCGGCAAAGAGCAAGTTGAACAGTTCCCAAACTCCGACCTCTACCTGGAAAATTTGAAACAGCAGTTCGGAATACAACTGGACGCAACGTACGACCAATTGCAACCCGTGCAGGAAGATATGTAACTGTACACAAATTAGGAGATACGACAACCGAAGCGGCGAGACAGCGCAACGAAATACAAAAAAAAGCTGACACTGTAACATATCATGTTACATTTCAGTATGATCAAAAGTTTTAAGCACAAAGGCCTTATCGAGCTATTCGAACGAGGCCATAGTCGCCGTATAAGACAAGATTTGCAAGCTCGTTGCTTACGCCGCCTTGAGGTTCTGGATCAAGTTGGATCATTGGTGGAGTTAAACTTGCCAGGATTCAATTTTCATAGCCTTCACGGATTACCCAAATGATACAGTATTCATATAAATGGTCCGTGGTGTATCACGTTCGAATGGGAAGACGATGAAGCATTAAGAGTTGATCTTGAACAATATCATTAAGGGAATATTATGGCTGAATACATCACCAAACGTCCGTTGAAACGAACGCCGATTCATCCGGGGGAAATTCTGCGAGAGGATATTCTACCGGCGTTGGGTTTGTCCGTAAGTGAAATTGCACGTCGTCTGGGCGTTTCCCGTCAGCAACTCCACCGTGTTCTGGCGTGCACGCATCCCATTACGACCGAGATGGCGCTCAG
>JABIFK010000334.1 GCA_018650745.1 Candidatus Latescibacterota bacterium
CATCTAAAAGTGTAGACCTTCCGTTTGTTTTTAGAAGTTATGTCGACAGCAATGCCACGGTTGGTACGCCTTATCGTTATCATCTGCTGAGTGAAAGCAGTGGGGGCACTTTATCGGTGCCGTCTGATACGGTTTCTACAACAACAAAAGCACAACCGTTTTTCGATTTTGCTTTTTCTGGCAACAGCCCGTATCACTTGCGTGATACCATCGAAGCGACGATTCGCTTGAATCTTATTGGACATGATGTACAAAGCTTTTCATTGTTTTTGGGTGTGGATACTGCGTCCGTAAAGATTCTGGATCAAGACGGTTCTGTGCCAGGGGTGCAACCTATAGCTGTAGACCTAGGGTTGGCTCAGGCTCGCGTGTTGCAAAATAGAATAGATCCGTTAGACGCCCGGAAAATGGATTTTGGGCTTGGATTTTTGCCCACATTGAATGATTCTGTGCTTGTGGTGGTGGGCACGTTTCGCATTGTTGCTCGCAAAGACACGACCACCCTGATTCAGGTGCTCAACGATACCTCGGCAGCACGGCAAACAGTTTTAACGGGCCGAAGTGATGGTGCTTTGATTCAGCCTTTTGTGTTGCCCGCATCCAAATTGATTTTTCGACGTCATCGTCTTCGAGGCACCATTGCTCTTCAAGGGCGAACCTCAGATGATCGCGCCATTGACGTGCGCTTAGATTTGACGCAGAATACGGCATTAGGAACGGCTTTAACAACGCCTTATGTTTCACCAGATGATGCAGACCTAAATAAGTCGGGTGTACAATTGGTGTTGAGCCATACAGGCACATTTGCACTGTCACAGATACCGGTTGGAAAATACAGTTTGTTTGCCAAAGCTTTTCATTATTTGAGAGGGCGTGTTTCTACCGATAGTGTTGTTGTTACCGATGCTTTTGGTATTGCTGATGCCAATTTTAAGTGGGTTGCCGCAGACAGTTCTTTGATCGTACCTGAATTGCGTGCCGGCGATAGCAACAATGACAATCGAGTAGACCTTGCCGATTTTGGTTTGTTGGCGTCTCACTTTGGCGCATCGGGGTTTGGTACAGAGTCCCCAGCTTGGGGGGCTGACTTCAACGGTGATGGTGTGATTAATTTGGCCGACTTTGCTTTGTTGCAGTCAAACTTTGGCGAAATTGGTATGGGCAGCGCTGTTGTGAACAAACCCGCCATAGTGGCATCACGTTTGACGCGTGATAAACATCAATTCTTGATTGATGATACTGTCGATGTGGTGGGGATTTCTGTTGATGTTGTAGCAGATGAAGTGTTTGAATTGGGTGATGTTGTGCTTGGAGATTTTTGGAAAGATAGCAATCCTCTGACTTTAATACGACAAATGGGTCAGGCCAATCATGTCCGTTTGGCTGCGGTTTTGCCCAACGGGAAAATTTCTGGGGCAGGCATCGTTTTTGAAGTGCCGAGTTTGCCAAAGGATGTAAGCATTGACCGCGTGCGGATTTTGATGGCCGATGGCGGGGTCGTTTGGGCTGGCGGGGCAGAGTTGTCTTCTTATGTTTTGGGTGAAGGTTTACCCCTACAACCTGCTCTATCGCAGAACTTTCCCAACCCGTTTAATCCCGACACAATTATTCCTTTTGCAGTGAGTGACCCCACCCCGGTGATGTTGACGGTGTATTCTTCCCTGGGGCAAGTTGTGCGGGCTTTGGTGCAGGATGTGGTTCAACCCGGTTATCATCAATTGATTTGGGATGGGCGTGATAATACTGGGAAATTGGTGAGTTCTGGGGTGTATCTGATTCGGTTTCAACACGGTAACTTTGTGGATGTTCGCAAAGCATTGTTGGTAAAGTAATAGACGAATAAACGAATCTGCACGCCGTGCAAGTTCTCGTAGAGGACGCATCAATGGTGCTCTGCAGATCACGAGCGAAGCGAGTCATAGAGGGTGTTGCTGTTTATGATCCTGAGTGGTAGGGTGGGATATTCGCTACATGCGTTGTCGGGTTAGCCTGTGCGTTGATTCGCTGATCTTTTAGGGGTGATTTTTATGGTGCGTCTGCTGTTTGTGTGGTGCGCTGTTTTTTTATTTGCAAATGCACCTATTGGTGCTGTGACCTTGCGTGTTGAAACTTCGGCAGGTGATTCGATATTTTTTGCTCCTTCGGGAGATACGGTATCGGTTTCTGTTGTCGTAGATTCAGAAGGGCAGGTTTTAACGGGTGTCGAGTTGTTTTTACAATATGATCCACGATCATTTGCGTTTGTAGATACGCTGCGCGAATCATTGCTGTTTGGTCGTGTGCTTATTGATACACAGAGGGTGTTGTCTGACAGTGTGGCGGTTTTACATTTTGCTGAGGCAGATCTGGTGGGTAAGTCGGTAAACGGGATGTTATTTTCGGCTGATTTTGTTGTTTTAAGTGGTGGAGTTGGAGCGTCTTTTGGTGTATTGAACCAAGGTATCTCTTATCAGAGCGCCTATACCACTGTTTCTGCTGTGGGAGAGACATTTGGTTTTGAAAAAAAACAGACGTTGAGATATGTTGATTTACCGCCGGTTTTACAATTACCCCCACTATTGGCAATGAAAGAAGATCGGGTTTTGGTGGTCAATTTACGCCCGCTTGCTGTTGATGCAGAGTCTGGAGATGGGTTGGTATGGTCTGTCGTTTCCAAAAGTGATCAGCTGGTAGCACTTGTAACAGATACTTTGACCGTTGTATTGACTCCTGCCGAAAATTTCAATG
>JABIFK010000103.1 GCA_018650745.1 Candidatus Latescibacterota bacterium
AAATCTCCATTAAGGTCTCGGCTTTTTCTGCCCCGACCCAACGACCGGCAACGCGTTTTAAAAGCGCATCGATATCACTTTCACCCGTTTGAAACGCGGCAACCACTTCGCGATTCACATCCCAAGGTGCCATGTGGACCGGGTTGAAATAAACGTCAATCCGATCAAACCCACGATCCACTTCGTTTTGCAAACGCCCCGCAATAACCCACGGGCTGGGCACACCCAGAACGTAAGAACTGCCCGTGGCATTGGTGTCTGAAAGCACATGTGCCCCACGGCCTTCGAGACGGCTTCGCGTTTCTTGCCATTCGGGGTCATCCACATCGGCGCGTTGCGATTGGGTTTGTAAATCGATACCCGCATCCATCCCCGCAAGAATCGGGTCTTGCTCCTCGGCAATATTCTTAAGCCCCGTCATCAGATGAAAATCGGGATTCACATCACGGGCTGCGTCGCGCAACATGCGATAATAACGGATCACATTGTCGGCAGCAAGCCGGGCAATCTCGTCATCGGGCCGCCACTCGCGCACAATATAAGGCCCGCCGTTTCGGCCCGAATACAGGCTGGCCGTGTATTCAAAACCCGCACCCGAATCGTTGAGCAACATCTTAATAAACCCAAGCTCGGGCACTTCGGTAATCAGGTTGCGAATGAGTTCGGCATAGTGCCACCGCACAGCCGGATGGGCCACACTCAGCGTATAGCGCGGTTCGTAAGAACGGAACGTGTGATCGATGCGCGCGCCTCGCAAAAACGGATATTTCTTAAGCAAAGTTTCTGGCACCGAACGCGGGTGGGCCGCGTAGAGCCCAGGAATCAAACCGTATTTGTTTGCCAACTGGGCAATGGATTGCAGCAAATTTAAATTGGCCTGCAAATATTCGCGCGGATAAGTACCCACATTCAGCTTCGTTTCAACATACTGATCAATATCGGGTGCGTAGTCATAAAAGCGATAATACACTTCGCCCTCAGGGCCGGACTCTGCAGAACGGCGGGCCAGCTCGTTAATCACCACATGCGTACACCCCAAACGGGCCAATTCGCGCATGCCATTTTCAAGATCTTCTGGCCCCACAGGGTGACGCCGTCGTTTGTTAAACCCCAGACGCCCGGTCAAAAATTCGTCGCGCCCAGCCAGCCACCGAAAATGCGGCGTGATCAAACGGCCTTGTGCAAAAGCATCTGCCGGTTCATTGAGCCAATCGTCGCGCAACCGACACAAAAGTGGATAGAGCAGGTGTGGTGCCGAAGCCGAAAGCTCACCTTGCCCATTGGCAAATTGAAAATAAGCCCAATCTCCTTCGGGAGGATCTTTTGGCCCATCAATAAACGCATGATCAACAAGCCCAATAGCAATGCTGTTTTCACTTTGCCCTTGTGAATATAAAATGGCATCAGGCGCGACCAGTGTACCAAATTCTTGCGCAACCGTTTTCTCCACGGCATGCCCCGTTTCAAGATAGGTCACAGCCCGACGTGTCTTGAGACATTCACCCAGCGTCATTCTCTTCTCCTCGTGGTGGTTTTCAATACAGGTTCTATGACATTACCCGATCTTCTTTGTCTCGTCAATTATTATGTCAGTGATACGTATTTGAGGAAGCATTATGATCATCACACAAACAAGAAGAGTTGACATGTGCCCCCTTTTTCATACATTTGACGTATAAAAGGGGGGGCACATGAAACGTATTTCAGAAAACTTTTTGTACCGTTGGTACAATAGTCCACACCGAAAACCTTTGGTCATACGCGGTGCGCGTCAGGTAGGCAAATCTACACTGGTGCGCCAGTTTGCTCAAAAGAACCAATTGACACTCAATGAAATCAACCTTGAACGTCACCTACAGTTAGATGCCATATTTGCCACATTAGATGTGCAGCGTATTTTACGTGAAATGGAAGGGTTGCTTGGACGATTTGTTGACGAATCGAATAGCGTGCTTTTTTTAGACGAAATTCAGGCAACACCTCATGCGTTGCAAGCCCTCCGTTATTTGTATGAAGAACGGCCTCAATTGTCCGTTGTGGCTGCGGGGTCATTGCTTGAATTTGCCCTTGCCGAAAAAACCTTTTCTATGCCTGTGGGTCGCATTGAATATTTGCACTTGGGCCCCATGTCTTTTGAAGAGTACCTGCTTGAAATTGATGCACCGCTCCTGCCTTATCTCACCACTTGCGAACCTGCTGCCCCAATTCCGACAACAGTGCATACGCGTCTTTTGCAACGCCAACGCGAATACATGCTTGTAGGAGGAATGCCTGAAGCGGTGTTGGTCTTTTCGCAACGGAGTGCATTTACCGATGTAGCAGATGTCCAGCGCGCGATTATGGATACCTATCAGGATGACTTTGCCAAATATGGTTCGCGAAGTGCGCTTTTGCGTTTGCAAACACTTTTTAATTATGTGCCACGTACTGTTGGGCAAAAAATGAAATACAGCAATGTCTCTCGTGATGAAAACGCCCGTGAATTACGCGCTGCGATTGAAATGCTCAGCAAAGCCCGTGTTGTTTCTCCTGTTTTACACAGCCATTGCTCGGGTTTGCCTTTGTACGCAGACGTTGTTGCTTCAACATATAAACTGCTGTTTTTGGATGTGGGTTTGATGAACCGAGCGTGTGGTTTGGATTGGTTGGCCATTTCATCATTAGATGAACGGTCTTTTGTTAATGAAGGCGCGATGGCCGAACAATTTATCGGACAGCATTTGCTCTACCAAGATGAGGGCCGAGAAAGCCCGCGTTTGTGTTATTGGCTTCGGGAACAAAAAGTGAAAAATGCAGAAGTTGATTATGTGATTTCACGCGGTGAACGCATTGTGCCCATTGAAGTCAAAGCAGGCAAAAGTGGTTCTTTGCGTTCTTTGCATCAATTTGTTTTGCATAAACATGTCAATTTGGCTGTTCGATTTGATCTCAATCCAATATCTATCCAGCGTGTAGAACATAAATTAGACGCATCGACCTCGATTGCATTTGATTTGCTCTCGGCACCATTATACATGGTAGGGCAATTGGGCAGGCTTATTGATTTGTATCGATCGGGGCAGTTAAGATCTGATTAAGAGCATGTCTAAAGGTTCAATACGCACTGTTTTCATGGCATAAAAAAACCGCCCGATTCTCACGATGAGAACCGGGCGGTTGTGTAATAGATGGTGATAGAAAACAGTTTTCTATTGAGCTATTTAAACGTCATACAATTCGATATCGATCATGTCTTTTATGAGTTTGAAGTGTTTGTCTAATGAATAGATGATGCATTTGTTTTGTTTGGCATTTTGTGCAATCAATAAATCTGGAATGCCGATCCCGTTTATTCCTGACCTGAGACAATGCGTTTGAAATTGAATGAGTTCTTCCCAATCGATTTGCAAAGACAACTTCGTAACATCGTTTAATAAACCGATCAGTTTGCTTTGATTTTTCACCCGTAAAAACGGAATCAACTCCGTCAAAATGAGATCATTTGTTACAATAAGGTTTTCATCAATTAAGGTATCCAAAGGGCTTGAGATGAGGCCGCTTCGAAAATAATCGATCCAAACCGATGTATCAACCAGCACGTGCATCAACGACCTCGGAGTGTGTCGATATCCATTTCAAGATCTATTTTACCTTTGTATTTTTTGAGATCTGAAATCTTTGATTTTTGAACCAATTCTTCGAGTGCCATAATAATAACTTTTGTCTTTGTCTTCACGCTCGCCACTTGCATGGCTTCTTGAATCAAATGCTCGGGTAAATCCAATGTTGTTCTCATGACCACCTCCTTATGCATAAAGATACGTTTTTATGCATACAATGTCTATTGGATTATAATTGAGAAATAGAATCTCCTATTTTAATCTAAAAAACCGCCCGATTCTCAAAAGAGAATCGGGCGGCTGTTCCATGTGCACAATGTTGGAGGGTGAACACACTGCGCACCTGGGTCTGTTTATTGCGATCCTAAACCCGCGAGAGCAAGTTGTACGCCATCTCTTCACTTGGTATATAGTCATCGAGATTAACACCCGTGATTCCCTCGAAGGCCATCATC
>JABIFK010000102.1 GCA_018650745.1 Candidatus Latescibacterota bacterium
AATCTCGTCGTTTAAACATACTCAACATACGATGCGTCACCAAAAAACCACCCACAACATTCAGTGTCGCAAAAACAACAGCTGCAACACCCAACGCCGTCGTCAATGTCGAATGCTGAGACCCCGATGAAAGCACAGCCCCAATAAGCGTAATGCCAGAAATAGCATTAGACCCCGACATCAAAGGCGTATGCAACGTAGGCGGGATCTTCGTAATAATTTCAAATCCAACAAACACCGCCAATACAAATACCGTCAAAGCAGTCACCAACATTTCCATACCAGTATCCTTTAAAAACAGTCGCAGGTCACAAGTCTCAGGTCAAAACCTAAAAAGCCCATGATTGCTGCCTATGATTTTGACCCACAGACCTGCAACATGAGACCTGCAGACTTGAGATATTATTTACGACGCCAGAGTTCCCTTAACCTGTTCATTCACAACTTCCCCCCCCTGCGTCACCAAAGTCGCCTTCACGATCTCATCTTCTAAATCAATATTCAATTCACCTTCGTCAACCAACAACTCAAGAAAGTTTGCCACATTATTGGCAAACATTTGGCTTGCATGATACGGCACAGTCGCAGGTAAATTTGTAGGACCCAGAATCTGAACATCGTGCACAACAACCGTTTCATTGGCCTGAGTCAAAACACAATTCCCACCCCGTTCAGCCGCCAAATCCACAATCACAGATCCCGGCGCCATTGCCCGAACAGCATCTTCTATAATCAAAACCGGTGACGGTTTACCAGGTATGGCCGCCGTACTGATCACCACATTATTTTCGGCCACCACACGCCCAAGTGCCTCACGTTGCCGATCATAAAATTCCTCTGACTGCGCCCGCGCATATCCTCCTGCATCTTCCGAATCTTGCGTGTCCAAACCCAAGTCGACAAAGTCGGCACCCAAGCTTTCTACCTGTTCACGCACGGCAGGTCGCACATCATAAGCCTGCACAACAGCACCCAAGCGCCGCGCCGTAGCAATAGCCTGCAAACCCGCCACACCACCACCAATCACCAAAACCCGCGCCGGACGCACCGTACCCGATGCCGTCATCAACATAGGAAACATACGAGGCAATGTCTGAGCTGCCAGCAACACCGCTTTATACCCTGCCACAGTTGCCATCGACGACAAAATATCCATACTCTGTGCCCGCGTAATACGCGGAATCAATTCCAAAGCAAATAACAACGCACCTTTTTGTGCCACAGCCTGTGTCATATCACGTGCAGTCAAAGCATCTGCCCCACCAACCACCACCAAACCTTCACGCATCAAATCCACATCTGCTTGTCCCCTCTCACCGCTTGCCCCTGGCGTGCGCACCTGAAGCACCACATCTGCCTTCTCAAAGACTTCAGATCGAGAAGCAACCACCTCAATCCCCCGATCTACATATACCGCATCCGGAAATCCAGCAGCAATGCCCGCACCCGGCTCCAAAATAAAATCCACACCCTTGCCCATCAACGAAGCCGCCACTTCAGGAATCATTGCCACCCGAAATTCATCTACAGCAATCTCTTTAACAATGCCCACAACCATAAGGAATACCCTCTCAAAACCTGCACACACTCACTTTTACCTTTTTACTTTTTACTTCCCTCACCAGTTCCCGGAAAAATGCCCCGCTTCTTCATCTCCTTCAAAACGATTTCACACTTAGGACACAGCGTAAAAACCTGTCCTTCAAAATTGGGCACCGTTCCCATTTTCTTTTTGCAAACCCGACACAAAATCGGTGAGCTTTTAACCATGGTCACTATCCCCAGCTTTAATTCCGAATCTCTAATTCCTGCAGATTAGCAATCAAATTCTTTACCCGACCATCCTCCGGCCATCGCACATAGGCTGCTTGAATCAATATTTGCGCATCTGCAAGTCGCCCAGTTTTGAGATACAGTTCCCCCAATAAAAGCGTGGCCAATTGATGGTCAAATGCATATTCAGACAACAAGACTTCACATTGTTTAATCGCACAAGCCATTTTTTCTAAATAATAACACGCCTTTGCCAATTCAAACCGAGCACCCACGTCATCTTGATGCACACGCACAACCCGCTCAAAAGCCTTTTCGGCACCCGACCAATTTCCAATGTGAACGTACATATCTCCAAGACGTTTCCACACATCAACCCGCGTCTCATTCAATACCACAGCCTTTTCGTATGCCTCTGCAGCTTTTGCATAAAGCTTTTGTTCGGCATACACAATGCCCAAATACCGCCAGCTATCAGCATCATCGGCCTTTAAATCGGCCAATTTCTCAAACGCCTTGACCGATTCTTGATACAACCCCTGTTTGCGGTATCCCACACCCAAGTTATAATATACCTTAGCACTGCGATTGCCGTCATGTATTGCGGCCATAAACAATGTCACATCATTTTTCCAATCGGCATTTCGCACACCCGTTCGCACACCCAGCACCAAGAGTATAACCCCCAACCCCATAATCACATAGCCACGCTTTTCTCCCACAGATAAACGAGACGCAACAACCCCGCCAAACAGCGCCACACCCACCATGGGCAAATACAACAATCGCTCACCTAAAATCGTACCAATAATCACAATAAAGTTAGAAACCGGTACAAATGCCACAGCAAAAAACAAAATACCCAATGCCCCTGCCAAAAGTTGCCGCCGAACAAAACCCACCATCACCACACTACCCAACGCCACCATGACCACCAGTGGAATCAAAACAGAGAAATCAAACACCGATGTGACAGCAGAAATTTCGCCGTAAGAATAATCAGGCATCAACCGCCAGGGAAACACCAGCAGGCGAAAATAAACGCCCAGAGCAGCCGCTGTTGTTAACCACCGTGACAAACCATCTAAATACGGCAACGGATTATCAAATTCGGCAGGGGGAGTCGGCAGGAAAACAGCACCAACAACCTGCGTTCTAATAAATAAAAAAAGGACCACCAAACCCACATAAGGCATATAGCGTGGCACCCCACGCTTCAAAAAACCAGCCACGCCTTGGGGCCAACGTCCGCGGTGTATCCACATCCAATCATAGATGACCACCAGGCCCACCATACACGCTGCATTCTCTTTGCTACACATAGCCAAAAACGAGGCCACCAACGACAAACCATATAACCTATTTAAACCACGCCCGACATTGACACCCGATCGCACATACAACAAACACGCCACCAACACCCAAAATGCCGACAACAATTCAGAACGCCCCACAATGCCATTCACCGCTTCTGTCTGAACAGGGTGCAGTGCAAAAAGCAAAGCCACAAACAAACCCATTGGCACACGCAATAAATGTTTGGTCAACATATACACCAACAACGTATTCAACACATGCAACAACACATTAAAAAAATGATACCCAAACGGATCAAATGTATGAATCGCATAATTCAATGCCAGGCTCAATGTCGTCAGCGGCCGATAGAGCCCCGCGTGTTCTCGGTTGGGCCAATAAGGCACTGAAAAAATATGTACCACATCCAAAGTCAACACAGATGGGTTGTCTTCGACAATTGCATGATCATCAAACGTAAACCCATTTCCCAACGCATTGGCATATACCAACACCGGCACCAAAATCACCCACAAAACAGGCTTCCGCATCCATTCTCGAACCATAAACACCACAGATATAAAATGAAAAAATTACCACACCGAGATAACAATACTGAACATTCTACTTTTGATCTACATCTTTGACTTTGACCTTACACCCCGTCCTTCAGGAAGGGGCCGGGGGTAGGTGCCTCTAAACTTCCAAAACCATGCGTAACAACGCCATACGAATGTGCAAACCATTGTGTGCTTGTCTAAAATAAGCCGCGCGAGGGTCAGAATCTACCACAGGGTCAATCTCATCCACACGAGGTAAAGGATGCATGACAATCGCATCCTTAGACAATGCATCCATCACCTCTTGGTCAATAATATATTTACCGCGTGCTTTTTCATAATCTTCAATACGATCACCAAATCG
>JABIFK010000101.1 GCA_018650745.1 Candidatus Latescibacterota bacterium
AACTTCTCCGCGGCATCCACAACCCACAGTTCTCCCCCGCTCACCGCCAATGTATCTTGAAAAAAAAGAATATTCATAAAACCTATCGCTTAAAAAAGATGCGCGTTACCCACCAATTTAAATGACGCTCTCAGAAATTCTACATTGCTTATGATTTCAACTCTGCTTTCTCTTTTTACTTTTTACTTTCCCATTTCACTCCATATATCGCTGATACAAAACATCTTGATTTTGTGATGCAATATTTAAACACGTGCGCATGGCCAGCTCATACTTATATTGCGTCAATTCACACTCCGACAACACATCCACATCACCACCACGTGTCTGTAGCCGACAGGCACCACCACACAAATGGCGTGCCCAACACGTTTTGCACCCATCCAGTTTGTCTACACGCGTCGCCTGAATCCAATCACCTTGCTTTTGGCGATCTACGCCCTCCCAAACCGTACCCACCGCCTGATCTCCCGTTGGGCTGGCCTGCAAAACACCATCTGGGTCTACGGTAAGCGAATGCACGCCAATACCACTGTGCAAAAAAGAAGCTTTTTGATTGAAAACCTGATAAACATACTTTTCAAGACCCTCAATCCAAGTCTCTTGACCATGCAAGGCCTGTATTGCAACATACTGAGCCAAATTAGCATACGCATCTTGAATATGTAACAGATTATCTCGTGTAACCACAGGCTCGTCAGGCGCAAAGTCTACCCGTTTGACTGTGGGATAAAGATCCAAAATCTGCTGCATATCTTTTGTAAAATTCGTATGCTGGCCATCCAACGCATAATGCAAACCAACAGGGGCCTGCTTTTCTTGAATGTGCTCGGGCATATCTACTGAAGACAGACTATATGCACCTTGTCCGCCAAACAGAGGTGGGCGCTCGTCCACATCAAATTTGACGATCACTTCAACACCCAACTTTTGTAGTCGGTTAAACAAAGACTTGTTGAGCAAACGCACATCGGTCACCACTTGAAAGTGCATTTCTTTGCCTAATTTTTCGCCCAACCGATATCCTTCTTCAATCACTTTTTCAACGAGCGGCGCATTTAAAAGCGGCTCACCACCTCGAAAGGCAACAGAACATTGACGAACCCGGCCCGATTCTTTTAACAAAAGAGCAAGTGCTTTGAGGGCTACTTCTTCATCCATATAAGCCACTTTTTCAACCACGCCCGACAACGTATCCGTCGTAATTTCCAAATCAAAATGCACAATCTCTAACCGATTAGGCAAAGAAAAGTTCTGCATATTTTCAAGTGGCGTATCTGTAATAATGCCCGCTTCCAAAAGAGACTTAAAAGCACTTAACACCTGCTTTTCGGTATGGCGGTCTTGCAATACATTCAAAATATCATTTAACGTGCATCCAGAACATGCTTCTACCATATCCTTTTGGACCGCATCAATTTCAAAAAAATCACCTGACGCAACATTAAACATAATATGATGCGCTTGATGCTTAAAAATGTGACTCTCTGTTTTATACAACTGCTTCAACATGGGAATCACATTTTGTGCATCTTCATCAGGGTCTAAAAAATTAGGCATCTGATGCATCACAAACCCCCTCTAACGCAATTTCATTGGGGCAAAGTGCATCAAAAACAGCCGGATTACTTTCCTGGATTTCCAATGCCATGCCCATAGCCAATTCATAACCGTACCGAATCTGCTCACACGAAACGGGATTCGGTTCAACAGCTTTTCCCGTGCTCATTTGCGCGTCGTAAACACAACCACCACCACACAAATTGCGCGCCCAGCAGGTTTTGCAAACCGCTCGGTTATCCACTTTAAAGTCATGGTCAAATTGATCCATCTTTTTTGCATAAAGCCCCGTAAACACATCACCCATCTTAAACTCTTCGTTGCTGGCAAAGGCAGAGCAAAAATAAATCGACCCATCAGCAGAAATTCCATAAAAAGTCTTTCCACCACCACATCCATAATCTTTCTTGGCGGGGTCAAGTACCTGCTGAATTTTACCTGCAAAAAAAGCATGGGGTTGGTTTTCGCCTTTTAGCAGCTTTGCCAACTCCGTTTTACTTAAGCTTTTCAAATGCTTTTGAAGCTCAGGCACATGTTCTTTGCGAATTGCCGTTGGGCTGTTGGGATGTTCTGTTGTCGGGGCAACTTCAACCGTGGAGGTGCCAAATTGTGAAATGTCTTCTACAATCTCATTGATGTTAAGATTCTTAGACGTCATCGTTGCACGAACCTTCACATTTCCAGGTCGCATCGCTGCCGCTTTTCGCGTATTCTCAGCTATCACATCATACGTATCACTGCCATCGTGAAACGTGCGGATACGGTTGTGCGTTTCAGCATTGCCATCCAAGCTGACCATCACCCCAATATCTTCTTTCATGATATAAACAAGTGCCTCACCCGACAATAACGTGCCATTGGTGGTCATGCCAAATGTAATCTCAATCTCTCTCTCTTTGGCTTGTGCTTTGGCATAAGGCACAATTTGCTTAATCAAGTCTAAGTTCAACAAGGGTTCGCCACCAAACAAGGTAATCTGACACGCACCCGCCGCTTCGCTTTGATCCAACACCCAATCAATAGACTGTTTGCCGGTTTCAAAATCCATCATTGTTGCTTTGCCACCATAACTCCCACCACCAGCAAAGCAATACGTGCAGGTGATATTGCACCCGTGCGAAATATGCAAGGTAACGTCCAGAGGTGCTCTGGAATCCCGACCTGATGTTTTGGCCACATCTTGAGAGGGAACACCAGCGCCAAAAGTGAGAATATCATGCGCTTCTAATTCTTCTACTATGTTCAACCCGTCTTCAAATCCGTAATCACGCGATAACAATGTCACCACGTCTTCACGAGAATGGTCGGCCATCGCCCAACGCAAAGCATCATGAACAGCCTCATCCATCTCAAAAAAGTTCCCCGACGAAACTTGATAGAGAATCTCTCGGCTTTCATAGGTAAAGATGTGAACATCGTCTTTCCAGGCACCTCTGGTCATAATCCAACCCTTCAAATGAAAACTACGCAGCAGCTTTGTCTTTTTTTCTGGTCTTCGCCTCTGGTGACTGTGGTAATACAACATCTTCTTCAATGTGAAAGTTATGACCATTGTAAGAACAGGAAAGCGAAGGTATGTTTTTCAATTTGCGTCGTTTCTTGCCCTGACGGTTAATCGGTTTGAGATGCATCGTATGTCTCCTCGAAACGTAAATGGTTTAAGAGAGAGTTCAGTGTTATATCTAACAAAATCCACGCCATTGTATCCCAAATACAAAAAAAGGTGTTTGGGACAATCCCAAACACCTAACAAACAACAATTTATAGTTTTGTATAATTTTATTGTTACAATTTCACTAAATCAACAAAAGTGATAAAAATTATTATCACTTAATGCATAATATCAAATAAGCATTTGATATTATGCCCCTTACATTGTGACAACTTTTCTTATCACCCTCTTTTATGACTGATAAGTATTCTTATCACTTTTTTAAAATCGATCTTAATCACACACATCGTCTAAACCTTTACAAGAGCTTTAGTTTGAATCCAATATATCGACCAACGGGGCTCTTGACACTCATTTTGGGGGTCGTTTAATTTCGTACTTCTTAATCTTTTGCCCCAACGCCACACGTGACAGGTTCAACTTTTCGGCCGTCAATTTCACATTCCATTTGTTTTCTTTTAAGGCAGCTATGATCAACTCTTTTTCATAACCCGCCATTTCATCTTTTAAAGAGTTTTGAGGAGCACGACGTGTCAAAGTCCTATGGCCAGCACTTACTGCCGTATCCAAAAGATGTCCAAGACCAATATGTCCATCATCATCGGCCAAAGCAACACTCCGATAAACAACATTATCTAATTCGCGAATGTTGCCTGGCCAATCATATTGCAAAAACGCCTGACGTACCTGCGCTTCGAATCCCACTACGTTTTTGCCTAATTTCTGATTCCAGTGAGTTAAGAAATGCTTGGCCAAAAGTAAAATATCATCTGTCCGATCGCGCAAAGGTGGTATCGTAAGGGTCATTACATTGAGCCGATAATACAAATCTTGCCGAAAAACACCTGCCGCCACATCTGCCGCCAAATCGCGGTTGCTTGCCGCAATCACTCGAACATCAACAGCAATTGTGTTGTATTTAAAGTGCGCTCAATAACCTCGGAGATATCTGTAGCTGTCACAGCAGATTTTTTGTTATCGATCATGCGATCCCAAACCTTTTGTGCTTTTCC
>JABIFK010000100.1 GCA_018650745.1 Candidatus Latescibacterota bacterium
ATTCAAGCGGTGCCACGTGGTTGTGTTGTGAGTGATGTGGGCAGTACTAAGCGTGCATTGGTAGAACGGGCAGATGTGATTGGACGGTCAGATGTGCATTTTGTGGGCGGGCACCCCATGGCAGGTTCTGAGAAGAGTGGTGTGGGCGCAGCGGATCCATTTTTATTTGAAAATGCATTGTATGTGTTGACGCCTGCAGCACGTGTGCCAGATTCATCGGTTAATGAAATGGTAGATTTAGTACGTTGTTTGGGGTCACGTCCAATGCTTATGGATGCTGAAACTCACGACCGTGTGGCTGCGGCAGTGAGCCATGTGCCACAGATGATTGCGACAGCGTTGGTGAATTTGGTGGGGCGGTTAAATGAGGCTGATGGTTTGCCATTGCAGATGGCTGCTGGCGGTTTTCGCGATTTGACGCGGATTGCGTCGAGTCCATTTGCCATGTGGCGTGATATTTGTCAAACCAATACAGTACCGATTCGTGAGATGCTTGATGCGTATATTGGTGAACTGACAGCTGTTCGCAATAAAGTGGATCAAGAAGCATTGGCCGACAATTTTACGTATGCGAATGAAATTAGAAATGGCATCCCAAAAGATTCGAAGGGGTTTTTGCATCCACTGCATGAGGTTATGTTGGTGGCTGAAGATAAGCCGGGTGTGATTGCAGATGTGGCGACGCGCTTGGCGCAGGCCAATGTGAATATTGAAGACATTGAAGTTCTAAAGGTTCGTGAAGGTGAAGGCGGCACCATTCGGATGGGGTTTGGCAAACAAGCGGATGCTGAACAAGCTGTAGATATTTTAAATGGGGTTGGTTATCAGGTTCGATTGCGATAGGGAGTGATGGGGTATGCAAGAGGTGATGGGACATGTCAGTCAAGAAGCGCGTGGGTTAAAAGGGGAATGTAACACACCTGGTAATCCAAGTATTGCATTGATGACATTGGCATTGGCTGCTAAGTGTGATGGTGAGACGGTTATTCGCAACTGTTCGAAACGGCCAGAAGTTGCGCCTTTGGTTATGGCATTGGAACAATTGGGTATTTCGATTACATATAAAGATCAAGAGACGGTTGTTACAGGTGGCAACCTCGAGGCACCGGATCATCCTTTTTCGGTCGGTCAATCTGATTTGTTGTTGGGATGTTTGGCTGGTATGACTGCGGGTGAAGGTTTTCGAACAAAACTTGAAGGCGAGGCTGAGGGTGAGGGTGTGGTTGCCGCATTAGAGGCGTTGGGGGCAAAGGTCGACAAACCTGTAGAAGGGATTTACCCTATTGGTGTTGGTGGGAAAGAATTAACGGCAGCAAAACATATCATTCAAGATCCCAATTCTTCAGTGAAAGCAGCGTTCTTTTTAGCAGGGTTGGGCACGTCGGGTGACATTCACTTGGTGCAGAATACTGCAGGTGATGATGACTTTGAAGTATTACTCAAGACCGCAGGTGTTCCATTTGAAAAAGAAAAAGAAGTGGGCAAAGACGGGTATCATTTGGTGATGCGAAATGAGCAAGCCCCACAAGGTGTGTTGCATGACTTGCCGGGTGATCCTGATGCCGCATTGTATTTGCTGGGTGTGGCTGCCATGTTGTCCCGTTCTGAGTTGATCTTGCATTATGTGGGGAACGATTGGAAAACACGCAGAGCGCTGGAATTGTTGCGGCGTTTTAATGCTCAGCTCGAAATTCAGGTAGCACGCTCAGAGTCTAAATTTCCGATTCGGACTGTGACTGCCAAACCTTCAGAATTGCGCCGCACACGCATTGGTGGCGATCACACTGCACTGTTTTTGAACGAGGTTCCTTTTTTGGCTATTTTGGGTACGCAAGCTGCGGGTGAAACGGTTATTAGAGATGCTCAAAAGTTGCGAGAAGGAGACGCAGATTGTTTGGCACTTATGGCGGACAATTTACGCCGTTTGGGTGCCAAAGTAGGTGAAATGCCCGATGGTTTGGTCGTACAAGGTCCTGTATCTTTACAAGGTGCAGAATTAGATGCTGGAGGAGATACACGTGTGGCAGTTGCATTGGCTATGGCTGGTTTGGTGGCCGAAGGCGAAACGCAGATTGCCAACGTAGGAACCATGCGTGAAGATTTTGCGGAGCTGTTTTCGTGTTTGGAGACCGTTGTTAACGCAAAGAGGTGATGCTATGAAGATTCTTTTTAAACTGGCAGTTTGGACATTGGTGGTGATTTTTGGTGGTGTGTTGTTTATTCGGTATACCTATGATTGCTCGTGGAAAGAGAGCTTTGATATTGCCGATGAATTTGTAAATGATTTGTTGGGATAGAAGAGCAAGTAAAAAGTAAAAAGGTAAAAATTTCAACAGCATAGTCTTTATGGTGTGATTTTTTGCTGTTGTTGGTTATATGATGCAAGGAGTGTGTTTTGAACATTCGTGCAACGAGTCAAATTTTGGGCGTCATCGGGCATCCGGTGGCGCATTCGTTTTCGCCAGATATGCACAATGCGGCTATTGCGGCATTGGGTGTGGATTATTGTTATGTGGCATTTCATGTGTTGCCAGAGCGTGTGGGGGAGGCCATAAATGGTTTGCGTGGTCTGAACATTCGTGGTCTCAATGTAACAATACCGCATAAGTTGGCTGTTATGGAGCATATGGATCGCATTTCGGAAGAAGCTTTGGCTGTTGGTGCGGTTAATACAATTTCTTTGGAAGACGGGGAATTGATTGGGTATAACACGGATGTTTATGGTGTGTTGACTGGGTTACGTGAGATTGCTGGTGTGACAAAGTTTCCCGAACATTGTGTTGTTTTGGGGGCGGGCGGCGCTGCACGTGCTGTAACTTATGCGTTGGGAAATCAAGATGGCGTAAAACGTGTCACCCTGTTGAATCGAACTGTAGAACGTGCTGAAGCGCTTGCAGCAGATATGGAGAAGGTCACTGGCAAAATCATAGATGTGGGTCGCATGGATGCTGGTGAGCAAGCGCGCGCTTTTGCAGATGCGGGGTTGGTTGTTAATGTGACATCACTGGGTATGTTCCCCAATGTGGATGCGTCGCCATTGGTTGATGTGAAAGCCGTACATTCGGAAATGGTTTTGTACGATACGGTGTTTAACCCCTTAGAGACGCAATTGATGCGAGAATTTAAGTCTGTAGGGGCATCGGCATTTGGTGGGTTGGATATGTTGGTTTATCAGGGGGCACGCTCATTTGAAATTTGGACAGGCACGATGCCACCTGTGGATGTGATGAAGCAAGTGGTGGTGAAGCGATTTGAAGGATAGGCAAGTAAAAAAGGCAAAAGTAAAAAGTAAAAAGTAAAAAGGCAAAAGTGAAGGCAACTGTGTAAGGCCAGATTTGTTGGTTCATTGTATCATTTAAGGGAATTTTTGTGGTTGATCGTGATGTGTTGGTGAAACCCGAAGCGAAGCGTGTGTTTGTCCGGCGCATGTTTGATGGCATTGCGGGTACGTATGATTTGCTCAACCATGTACTGAGTTTGGGCATTGATATTGTATGGCGCAAGCAGACCATTGATAAATTACAGCCCGAAGCAAATTGGCATATTTTGGACTTGGCTACAGGCACGGGTGATTTGGGTTTTGAGTCGGCAAAAAGAGGGACACACATTGATGTGGTTGGTGTGGACCTGTCCGTGCCGATGTTGCGCAAAGGGGTAGAGAAGAATCCTGCAAAATCTGATACCTTGAAATTTTTGTGTGGAGATTGTGAACATTTGCCCTTTCCCAATGAATTGTTTGATGGATTGACGATTGGATTTGGCATTCGGAATGTGGCCAACTTAGAACCCGCATTAATGGAAATGTGTCGGGTGATTAAACCGGGTGGACGGGCCGCCATTTTGGAATTTTCACGTCCGCGTACACCGTTTTTTCGGAGCATTTATAATTTTTATTTTAGATCCATTTTGCCAATCATTGGGCGTCTGATTTCACGTGACCCGAGTGCGTATCATTATTTGTATGAATCCGTGATGAGGTTTCCCGAAGGGCCTGAGTTTTGTCGCCGTTTGGAAAATGCTGGGTTTACTCAGGTGCAGGCGTTTCGTCTGACATTTGGCATTGCGACAATTTATATGGCCCATAAAAATTAGAATTTCAATGGAGTTGAGACAATGCCCTTATGGATGATGCAGGCCGTTTTGATTGTGGCTCCGCTGCTGTTGGGTATTTCTATTACTGCATATTGGCGTTTGCGGCGTATGATACAAGATAGCCCCAAACCCATTGTTCTGTTTTTACAAAAACGTTGGAATGTGTTGTTGATCGTGACGGGTGGGTTGGTTTTGTTTCGTGGGGCTGCCATCTCATATGGCGTTGGGTTTGTTGCGCAGGTATTTGGTTTTTTGTTGTCTTTAGAGTTTTTCTATTTGGCCTATGTGAATATTTGTGTGATGATGAGTGCGCGTGGCGTTTTGATGGGCATGCGCTTTGTTCCTTGGCAACACTTTTCGGGTTATGAATGGATTAATGAGCGTGATGTGATGCTTACATCTCATCGGCGGCGTTATCGTTTTCGAATTCCTGCGCAAGTGAAGTCAGAGGTAGAAGAAGTCTTGGACTTGAATATTCTAAAATAAAATGTCGCAAGTCGAACGGCGTTGAGAACTATTGGATTTTAAGATTTTGACCTGTGACTTGAGACCTTTGGACTTGAGACTTAAGGTTTAAGATTTTTTTGATTGGAGTTTTATCGTGTCGAACCCTTTTGTAGAAGAAATTGCCCAACAAGTGGCAGGTGCAACAGATTTGGCGGCTGGCGATGTGATTGCCATGATGGAAACACCACCCAAACCGGATATGGGTGATTATGCTTTTCCGTGTTTCACTTTGGCAAAGACCTTTCGCAAGGCGCCCAACTTGATCGCTCAAGAATTGGCAGAGAAAATCCAGACAGGAGGCCGTATTGCACAAGCCAAGCCGATTGGTCCCTATTTGAACTTCTTTGTGAGTAAGGGAAGCTTTGTTGGGGAAACCTTGTCGGCGATATTGACCGATGGTGCGGCATTTGGGCAAAGCGATGAAGGCCAAGGTAAAACCGTGGTTGTTGATTTTTCGCATCCCAACATTGCCAAGCCATTTGGTATTCACCATTTGCGCTCGACTGTAATTGGAAATGCACTCCGAAATATTCATCGTGTGTTGGGGTATGATGTGGTGGGTGTGAATCATCTGGGTGATTGGGGCTCGCAATTTGCAAAGTTGATTTTGGCTTGGAATTATTGGGGTGAGGGTGAACTGACGGCAGATATTACCATTCAAAAGCTGTTGGAACTCTATATACGCATTCACGAGGAAATAGAAGACAACCCAGAGCTTGAAGAAGAAGCACGGGGATGGTTGCGTCGTTTGGAGGCGGGTGATGAAGAAGCTGTGCGGATGTGGAAGATTTGTGTGGATGTGAGTTTTAAAGAATTTGATCGGGTATATCAAATGCTGGGCATTGAGTTTGAGTCGATCGCAGGTGAGAGCTTTTATCAAGATAAGATGCCTGCGACGCTTGATCGGTTAAGAGGAAAAAATCTATTGGAAAAAAGTGAGGGGGCAACCATTGTTAATTTGGAAAAATGGGATATGCCGCCTTTGATAGCTCTGCGCAGTGACGATGCCACATTGTATGGCACGCGTGATTTGGCCGCTGCCGAATATCGCTGGGAAACTTATAAATTTGAGAAGTTGCTCTATGTGGTTGATGTGGCGCAATCGCTTCATTTTAAACAGTTGTTTAAAGTTTTGGAACTCATGGAATACGATTGGGCTGAGAAATGTTCTCACGTTGTATTTGGGCGTTTAAACTTTAAAGGCGG
>JABIFK010000099.1 GCA_018650745.1 Candidatus Latescibacterota bacterium
CAAACACAGCAAGCTCACCCACAGTACAATAAGGGTTTGTTGCGCAAACATGCGTGAAAAAAGTATACACCTGTGGTATTTATGCAACACGGAGTCCTCATAACCAAAACATCATTTTATCGTAAATATCAAAAATATATAGGGTAAGCTTCTATACCTTGCGTGTAAATATAAAACCCGCTTAAAACTTGGACATACTCCTCCCTCATCTAAGCGAAACCTATGCCAGATCCGGCGAACAAGGAAAGTCATTTGATTCAGAGTCTGATATTCTTAAGTCGGCGCGCCTGAGTTCGTATCTATCGATGAATCCGTATCTTCTACCATACGTTCTGGATCTACAATTTTCTGCCGCCCGATCGCCATTAAAACAAAGCCAAAAGTAACCCAGAAAATCTTGCGAAAACGACGAATCAATGCCACGCCCAACCCCAAGTCTGCTGAAAGGCCTAACAACTGAAACAAAAAGACGTGTCCACTTTCGAACACACCCACACCAGAAGGGATAAAGAAAAAAGCCGTATTGATGATCAGAGACAGCGACATGAGCAAAAAAGCGGAGACAAAAGGTTGGGGTTGTCCCAATAAGTGCAAGATCGCATAGACCTCAAGTGTCCCCAATATCCAGCTTAAGATATGCAACCCCAAACACCAGCCAAACCCCCGACGGTTTTGGCGGTAAAATGCTGCAATAGAGCGATCCATTTCTTCAAATTGCTTACGTCGCGATTCCAAAAAATGAAGGCGGAATCGCGCTAACAGGTTCACCAACCACACAAAGGTATTTTGGCGCTGCGAGATAAAAGCAGTCACAATCGCTATCGTCCCTAACAACAAAGCCCCGCCCAACCCAACCTGAACTTCAAAAGGCAAAGAAAACTGCCACACAGCCACACACGCACCCACAAGTGAATAAGCCAGCCCACTGACCAATTCAATCGTCTTATTCACCACCAATGAGGGTACGCCGCGAGCCACCGAAACTTGGCCACGCAACATATAAGCCTTGGCAACTTCCCCACCGACATGGGAAGCAGGTGTCACATTGCCAACAGCCTCTCCTGACATTTTGGTACGAAACAATGACCAAATGCTGGGTCGAGATTGTGTGGGGTCGAAGCAAAAAGCCCAAGCCCATGTGTTGCTCAAATGCCAAGACAGTGCAAGCAACAAAATAGGTACATATCCCCACCCCATCAATCGAACCTGCGCCCAAGCCGATCCAATACCCACATTGTGAATCAACCAACCCAACAATGCAAGCCCAATGCCCCAAAACACAATTTTACGCACCAGATTCATCCCAACATCCCCAATCAAGACAAGCGGTGGCAAACATAATTGCCACCGCTTGTATCACTCGTATCGCTTACCAATATGCCAAACGAACCAAACATCAGATTAAGAAATCCATTCAGAAGCACTCTACGATCGCATTTCACGTAAACAGTTTCAACATTTTTAATTAATACGCTGGATAATATGGAATCCCAAGGTCGTTTTGACCACCCCACTGATATCGTTGGGTTTTAAGTTTACAACCGCGGCCTCAAAAGCTGGGTGTAAATCACCTTTCGAGAAAAAGCCGATATTCCCACCCCGAGCCTTAGATGGGTCGATTGAATACTTCTGAACCATTTCACCAAAATTGGCCCCTTTTTTCAACTGACTTAGAATATCCTGAGCCTCAGTCTCAGTTTTTACCAACAAATGTCGAGCACGCATCTTACCGGCCTGGATAGAGGCGATAATTTCCAGATTATTTTGAGCATCACGCAAAGTCTCTGCATCTTTGCTGCTGTTCATCGCTTTCTCATAGGCAGCTTTGGCTTTGTCCAATTCACCCCGCACAGAGAACACATACCCCAAGTTATTGTGAATCTCGGCATCATCGGGCACCAAAGTCAAGGCTTTGTTATAAATGACCTCAGCAGAATCAACCATATCTTGGCTCATGTAGATCAGAGCCAACCGCTTGTAAGGAGGTAACCAATTGGCAGAGCGTGCAATACACGTCATCAAATCTGCCTTCGCCGAAGGCAAATTTCCCGTTTGGGCGTATACTTCAGCCAACCGGAGTCGGATGCGAGAAGCATTAGGTGCAATATCCAAAAGGGCCTTCATTTCGGTTACTGCCGCCTCGGGGTCTCTTAATGCCAAATAAAGCTGCGACAACGCATCGCGCACTTCTAAGTCTTTGGGCGCCAATGTACGTGCCTTCTCCCATGCGCCACGCGCCACAGTTAATGATTCAACTTCTGCAGCCATGAAACCCAGTGCCCGATATGCTGCAGGATCATCAGGTGCTATATCAATCGCTCGAACATAAGCCCCCAACGCTTTTTGAGTCATTCCTAGCGCATGAAAAATACCCCCTTGATTGACCATCAGCATGACACTCTTGGGGTTGGCCTTTAACGCCTTTGTCATTGTCCCCACGGCATTCGTCGTATCTTTTAGGGCAATATACAAAAGGGCTAATTGTTGATATGAATCGATATATTGAGGGGCCAATTCAATGCCACGTTCCAAATCGGCAACAGCCTGTTTGCCATTGCCCAAATCGGCATGCAATGATGCCCGCTCAGACAACAGAACTTCGGGCTGTTGACTCTTTGAAATGCCACCGTCCAATGTTTTTAACGCCATTTGAATCTGGCCTTGCTGTGCATAAACAACTGCCAGATCCCGATACCCCCGCGCGGTAGTAGGTTTGAGTGCAATTAAATTTTGAAATGCAGACTCTGCCACTTGCCATTGTCCCAGTTCAGCAGACAGGGTCCCCAGAAACCCTTGGGCATCAATGCTATCGGGATGCGTTTTTACAAAATCTTGGGCAACAGACAACGCTTCTTTTAAATTGTCACCGTTGTAATGTGTTTCGATTTCTTTGAGAAATTCGCGGGCATCTACTTGATGAGCACGCCCTACCACACACACAAATAAAATTAGAATCCAATGTTTCAAAATCAATCCTCCATCCTTGACAAGGTCATAATTAGCCTATATAATCCACAATTCTAAAACAACACATCCAATTAGGCCAGACATTTCATGCGTACATTCAAATCACAACTCATTCCAATTGTTTCATTGTTGCTCACAGGCATCACTGCCTTTTGGGCCGAAGACCGATTGCCTTATACACATCCCTACGTGGTTTATCGATATTCCTTAGCACTCATTATTATTTATGCTTTTTTTCGATTTATCGCTCTTGCCGATAAACGCCGATCAGCCCAACTCGATGAGGTTGGTTTGCTTCGCCCCATACAAGAGGGGGCATTCCTAATTTGCACGCACACATATTTCCTTGAATTGGGCATTGCGTTGGGGTGGTTATCCACTCGTGCCAGCGTCGAAATAGGCTTGTTCTCTTGGGCCTGCCTACTGATCGGACGATATGCGCCTCAACACCCCCAAGGGCTTCCCAGTCGCCTCATAAATCTCATACCCATCCTTACAAGTCAAAACAGGCGGACATTTTGTAAAGGACTTATCATCTCAGGCATCATTGGCATCATTGGCACATTTACACCCACCACACAAATTGTGTGGTTATTGGTCCCCTTGGCCATCACCCTATTGCGTGTATATAGAGCCCAATCATGAATGTCCGTAACGACCACCTTAATTTGCGTGCGGGATCCCTCAATCTATTGACTGCCATTTTATGGGGTGGCAACTCAGTTTCTATCAAACTCGCATTGGCCGGCATACCACCCTTATGTTTGGCGGGCATCCGATTTCTACTCGGTGGCTTGGTCGTCTTAATCTGGGCAAAAGTCTTAGGCATCTCTCTTCGGCTTCACCCAAATGAACGCAAAGGCATTGCCGGCCTCGTACTCATCTTCCTAACTCAAATTTACCTACTCAACGCAGGTACCGCCTACACGCTTGCCAGTCGTTCCACCATTTTCATTTCAGCCTACCCATTTTTTACGGCGCTCTTTGCCCACTTCTTTATTCCTGGCGACCGAATCAATTCTTCCAAAATCTTGGGAATGACACTCGCGTTTGCCGGCGTTATATCTGTTTTTGCCGAAAGCCTTGTATTGAGTGACTTTCAATATCTTTTTGGGGACGTCTTGGTTTTGTGCAGTGGCATGCTTCTGGGAGCCCGTCAGATATATCTGAAACACCTGACCCAAAATATGCACCCGGGCAAAGTTCTCATTTGGCAAGCAACGCCCAGCTTGCCCATTTTTTTTGCACTCAGCTTTTTCTTTGAAACCCAACCCATTCAAGTCGATATGAAAATACTTGGCGGGGTTCTCTATCAGGGCCTTGTGGTCGCGGGGTTTTGTTTCATTCTCCTGACAAGCCTTTTACAACGCTATTCTGCCAGCAAACTGGCCGTTTTTGGATTCATTACGCCCGTTGTCGGCGTCATTATCAGCAACCAACTCTTAGGAGATCCCATCTCTCCAGGCATTCTCCTCAGCCTCATATTAGTGGGCGCAGGCATCACCATTGTCAACCGCA
>JABIFK010000098.1 GCA_018650745.1 Candidatus Latescibacterota bacterium
CCGCCCACATTCCACGCAGGCTCCAACACGCCCACCTCTTCAACCACTCGCATCGTCAACAATTTGATGTCCACAATCTGAATACGTTCAGCCATATCTATATGCCCTTATCCAAAGGTTTCACGCATGCGAGCTGCATAATAACACACCAATTCCCACTCTGCGTCGGGTGCAATTCGATGATCAATACACGGCAAATAACCACCCAATGCAACCAAAAGTTTGATGCGTTCAACTTCGGCATCTACCGCCGCCCGATCTTTCGAAAACATATTCTTATTCACCCCACCAACGCCACGCAACTCTTTTCCATATTGTGCCCGCCACGGTTCTATGCTGGCATGCCAAACCCCCACTTCAATTGGAAACATTGTATTCACTCCGTTTTCCAACCAAATAGGCACCAACGCATCAATGCACCCATCGCTGTCTAAAGACACAATATCAATCCCGTGTTGTTTTGCCAAATCCGTCACCCGTCGATAATGCGGCCCTACATTTTCTGCAAAGAGCTTGGGCGACACAAGCGGCCCACTGCGAAAACTGATGTCTTCCCAAAAATGGATAAAATCAAACTTTGCGCCCGCTTCCAACACATACTTGGTATTTTGATAGGCCAATTCCGCCACCGCATCAATCATCTCATCTAACAAATCAGGATCATCAATTGGCAAATAACACGTATTCTCCAAACCCAACACATCGCGAATTTGGCCAAACAAACTGCCACAATTTAAACCATAAGGTGTATCCCATTCCCCCGTTTTCAAAATCTCTAACCCACCCTCGTCATAACGCAATACTTTTCCATTTCTTCTTACAAGTGATTGCGTTACACGCCGCTCATCCCACACATAACGGTGCTTAAAGTCTGCTTCCCACGATGCTCTATCCTTTAGCATATGATCAATCTCTGCCGGAATAGATCCCGCCTCAGGGCGCTGCACCACCACCACACCATTCCCATTGCGCACATGTTTTGTACCATCAGAGAGTTCTGCAACCACCTCTGCCTCAAAGCCAGGCCACAATCGACCCGCAGGAGAAAACAGCGACTGCCAATTAAAATCAAAACCCAGCCGCTCTGTAATTATCGCATCCACTTCATTGCCATCCGTCCAAGCATCGGCTTCGGCCATTGTCACGTGCCCCAAACTGGCCCACTTTTGCAACGTATGCCCACTCCAAAACCCAAAATGTACCAATGGCAAACGATCATAGTCTTCATAGCGCAACACAGCCATCGCCCGCTCGCGATTTGTCATATCACCCACAATGCACTCCCTTGTTCTATTTGAATAAACACACCAAAATAATTGAATCAAAAGGACGTACCTCAGGTTCACCCACCCCTAAGGCACATCCCTGCTTGATCCTTATCACAACTGTATTATATTGCCCTACACCCCAAACTTGAGATCTATAAATATCCGCACCAGTCATTGCTAAAATTCTCATTGTCCCAAAAACATCACATTACTCTACGATACCTCATCTGGGGCCGTTGAGACAAATGGCACAAAAATCGGCCGACTCATTTCACACGAAGCCAACACATTAAAACGACGAGCGTGCCCTCGTGCGTCGCACCTTTTCCGAAATCCTATAATCTATGCACATCAAAAATCAAATTGCTGTCATCACAGGCGCATCCAGCGGCATTGGCGAAGCAACAGCGTGCGCACTTGCCAGAGCAGGTGCACATGTCATTCTCCTTGCGCGTAATGGCAACAAACTACAATTGCTGGCCGAACAAATCACCGCATCCGGCGGAGAAGTCAGTATCTACCCTGTAGACATCACCGATGCAAAAGCCGTTGCCCAAATAGGCAATGCCATTGTGCAAGAAATAGGCATACCCGATATTCTCATCAACAATGCCGGATCGGGCCAATGGAAACACACCGAAGACACAAACCCCGATGAAGCCGTTGACATGATGGCCGCACCGTATTTTGGTGCGTTCAACATCACCCATGCTTTTTTGCCCCACATGCTCAAACAAAACTGGGGATTCATCGTCAACGTCACATCCACAGCGGCTTATTTTGCAACAGCAGGTGCCACCACATATGCAACCGCACGCTGGGCGATGCGCGGGTTCAATGCATCGCTGCGCGGCGACCTACACAACACAGACATACACGTCATGCTCCTTGCCGCAGGCAAAGTCAACTCGCCCTATTTTGAAAACAATCCAGACTCCGAAAGCCGCATACCAAAAGTTGCAACCCTCAAACCGTTTTTTCCAATCCTCACCCCCGAGCAAGTTGCAGCCGCCATCATCAAAGGCATCCTAAAAAACAAACGCGAAATCATCATTCCCTTTTTCATGAAACTCACCATTTGGTTTGCACGCATCTTTCCACGCCCCATCGAATGGCTCATCCTTCAAACAGGTCCCAAACGTAAAAAACCCTAAAAGGGAATTTGCATGAATAAAGTCAGTACAACATTTGAAAAATAAAATTAGACGAATCGGAAACCTTTGATACGTTTATAGATTAAATACACCCAAACAAGAAAGCGACCCCATGTTCACACTCAAAAACGACACACTCGAAGTATCCATCCTCGATCCCATTGCAGACCAAGACCGATTTGGCACACGTTATTGTACGGGCGGATACATTTTTCAAATTACCGACAACACACACGGCCCCTTACTCTCTGGCCCAACCTACCCCAATGATTTCACGTGGTTTCACGGCCAAGGCATGCCCGATGCCTTCAACAAAACGCCCCTCAAAGATCTCACGGACGCATCACCAGCAGCACTCATCATAGGCATTGGTCTTTGCAACTTGCAAGAAAACGTTGTGACAGCGTTTTGTGATTGGCAAGTAGAACAAACCGACACAAAAATCACACTCACAACCACGCAGGCCCACCAATCATTCGCACTCGAACTCACGCGTACAGTGACACTCCAAAATCGCACCATTCGCTCACACACCCATGTCAAAAACACGGGCAAGGCCCCCATCCCACTCAACTGGTTTCCACACCCTTTTTATCCACAACCCAAAACAGATGAATTGTGTAAATTCAACGTCCCCGTTAATTTCTCAGACAACTTAGGCTTTGAACAATTAGACAATGGTTTTATCAGCCGCAAGAACTTCCCCCAAGGAAGTGGTTTTTATCAAGCGCTGAATCACAATGCCCACACCAACCTCACCGTCTTACAAAAACATCCCACCCTCGGTCTCGTAAGTGCAACATGCAGTTATGTCCCCTCCTTCTTTCCCATTTGGGGCAATGCCAACACATTTTCATGGGAACCCTTTCTCGAACGCACCATCGCCCCCAAACAAGACACCGCGTGGTGGATCGATTACGAATTTTAAACCCGAAAGCATCCTATGATCAAACCCATACTTTTAACTCTTTTTATGGCGGTTACAATGACACACGCTGAAACAAAAACCCTCACCACAGATGGCGCTTGGTGCTGGTTCCAAGACCCACGCGCTGTTTATGTCAACAACCAACTCTTTGCCGGATGGATGACCCACGACGGCAAACTCATCATGGGCTCTTACGATCCAAAATCCGGTGATAAAAAAACATTCACGCTCGAAGAAGATTGGGATGTAGACGACCACAACACCCTCTCTATTCTCACCTTGCCCGACAACCGCCTCATGGTCTTTTATGCCCGCCACAACAAAGTCGGCCTCTACTGCCGCACCACATTAAATCCTGCTGACATCACCCAATGGCAAGATGAAGTCACCGTCTCAGACACCAATCGCATCACCTACAGTCACCCTGCTTATCTTGCCGATGAAGACCTCTACTTTGTCGTTTGGCGCGGCCCCACTTGGAAACCCACCTTTGCCACCTCCAAAGATGGCATCACGTGGTCCGAGTCTCACATTCTCGTACAAGAAGAGGGCCGCGAAGCATCCAACATTCGCCCCTATCTCAAAGCCG
>JABIFK010000454.1 GCA_018650745.1 Candidatus Latescibacterota bacterium
TATCTTTAATCGTCCAGATCAACCGTGCGATTTACACAGCACATCATCCAACACCCACTTCGCAGATTTTCAAATCAATAGCACACGCTTGGAGAGAATATGGCTGACAACAAATCTCATACACAGAATACAGAAACAACCGAACAGCGTCCAAACATCCTGCTCATCACACTCGACGACATGGGCCCAACTGCTGGATGTTGGGGCGATCATACCGTTCCAACACCCAACATCGATCGCTTAGCTGCCGAAGGCATCTGCTTCACGCGCGGTTATACCACACATTCATCGTGCAGCCCAGCACGCAGCAGCCTTTATACCGGCCTCTACACACATCAAAACGGTCACTACGGTTTGGGCCATCGCGGTTATCAACTGCACCGTGGCGTACCGACCCTCCCAGCTCTATTGCAGCAAGCCGGTTATCGAACGTGCGCCATTGGAAAAGTCCACGTCGAACCCGCCGAAGCCCTTCCCTTTGAAACCGAGTGGGAACCCAAAGGCATGAGCCGCCGCGATGTACATGCCTACCCCAAAAACATCGAACGCTTTATCGATGATACAGGCGACACCCCTTGGTTCGCCCTCTGCTCCCTCGGTGATCCCCACCGCGCGTACAAAGGCCAAGAACATGGCCTGCCCGAAAAAATGCTGGATGCCGATGATGTCACACCCTTTCCCTCACACGGAGAACTCGACACACCCGAAATGCGCCAAGAAGTTGCCGGTTATTACAACGCAGTAAAACGCATCGACATCGCCGTTGGCCTCATGATGGAAATGCTCGAACGCAAAGGTCTTAGCGAAAAAACCCTCGTGATGTTCACCAGCGACCATGGCCCACCCTTTGCACGCGGCAAAACAACCACCTATGAATTTGGTACACGCGTCCCTTACATCGTTCGCTGGCCAAGCCAAGTCGCTCCCGGACAAGTGCGCGATAACTTTGTTATCCATGTCGATGTCATGCCCACAGTGCTCGAAGTCGCAGGCGTATCTCTTCCAAGCATTCAAGCCGGTCGATCACTTGTCCCGCTATTCAACGGCGACGACGCACCCTGGCGCGACGCGCTCTTCACTGAATTCACAGCTCACGGAGCAGGTTTTGCACCACAACGCACCGTAAGAACAGATCGCTATAAACTCATCCACAATCTTCGCCCAGGCCACCCCAAACCCGGCGTTACGGTCGACGGCAGTGAAGTGCGCCAAGCACTTTCAGACCCCAAATGGACAGACACACACATCGAACGCGTCTTCCAACGCATCGATAACCCCGTAGAATTCGAACTCTACGACCTCGAAAACGACACCATAGAACACCACAATCTCGCGGGTGACAGCGCACTCGCCGATATCGAAGCCGATCTGAAAGCACGACTTTTCGCGTGGCGTCAAGAAACATTCGACCCACTTCTCGACAACGCATACTTCGAGCGCCTCAAAACACATACAGATGACCACCAAACAGCCATCAAACAAGCAACCAAAACGGCACAATCAAAGGACCAAGACCCGCCCTACAACCGCATTGATATGATACCCTTCCAAGAAGATTGGCCGCCACCCTGGGCCCGTAAAATTGACGCCTAAAAGCCGTAGCCGATCTCGTCGCCCACTCCACGATCAACAGTGGGCTCTTCTGTTAAACAAAAAGGGCCTCGGAAAAATATCCGAGGCCCTTATCTGTTCTAAATTCTGTTTCTATCGCTTATTCAATTCTGGGGTTGTGCTCTGGCAAGTATTCAACATCCGTGCGATCCCAAACATTACGACCATGTACAGCGTGAATGCCAAGAAGCTGCCGCTTTAACGGTGTATCTGCCCATTTTACCATCGCTGGAGGTGGCGGCTCAGCATTCCATTTTTTTATGAAGAACGGCATATACCCGAAGATCACCAATTTGCGATCTAGGTCGCTGGTATTGACCATCCCCGTGTGCCAAGCGGTGGTTTCCCAGAGAATGGCATCGCCCGCTTTCATCGTCATTTTTTTGTAACCAGGCATGTCCGTCAAATTCTCTCGTGTATAGGCATCTCTCGGAGGCCCCTCGGGATTGTTCTGGGTACCCGGCACTAGGCTGAAGCAACCTTGGTCTTCACCGATATCCTCAACGGCATAAAAACACTTAACCTTGAGCACAAACTGAGGATGCTTCCACGGCGGCCAATCACGGTGCCATCCTGTATGGGCTTTGGTACCCGCGTGATGGTTGTGATACAGCATCTCCATCACTTGATAATCTGGCCCCACAGTCTCGGCAACCAATGGAACCATCTTCGGATTATTCGCCAAGTCAAGAATGGTTGTGTCCCAATCGTAATTGGGTCTGATGGTGTGCGCGTTCTCACTGTTGCCGTACCCACCCCGAAATTCACCTGAAGCAAGCATGGCTTCCCAATCTGCTCGCCCCTCTGCCTCAGCCCGATGAAAAGCCTCTTGAATCTTTTCGATCCCAATCGGCTCTGCTGCATTCTCAATGATGATATATCCATGCTCATCAAAGTGTGTGCGTTGTTCTTCAGACAAACCAGGATAAATTTCTTCTGCTACCGCTTCCATATCTTCCTCCAGTCATGAGGCCATCTTGACCTTTGTAATTTATTCGTGGTATTTGCCGCTCCGGTGTCATACATCACAATGTCCCCCAAAATAGCATTTCCGACGTTTCCCTTCAAGCTTTATATTGTGGATACCTTTACCAGATTTAAAATGCGTCATTATTTTTCAATACCAAATCCCTAAAGACATCCCATTGTCACAAGGAACTTCTGACTACAGGTATTCGTCTTTCATTCTTGATTGAGGATCTTAACCTTGACCACCAATTCCACAACCACACGCCCCATGATTTGGGTGACACCAGAGGACCACGCACCCATCTGGGAAAAAATCAAATCCCAGCCCTGGGCTTCAGATTCTTTCAATACCATGCAAAAACGAGTTGAAGATGCTGTCCACCAACACCAACAAAACTCAGATACCTTTCTTCGCGGACTCCCGTTGCTTGAAAACATTGTGCGCACATCATCAAAAACCGGATACTATGTTGATGTGTTTCGTTCAAAGTCTGAGCACGCGGATCAATTCCACGATTACCTGTATCACAACATCGGTGATGCCATTCACATCTCATCAGACCAAGGCAATCTGCCCTTAACCGATTCACCCGATCGCTTCGTGCCTGCTGATGGCACGCAATGGGTACAAAACAAATTTGGATAATGATTCAGCTTCGTTATGGTTCACTGGATCTCACTTCGGTCTCAGAGTCTCCCATAGCTGCGTCAGTTGATTTAACCCAAGACACACCAACCCTAATTGCTACTGCCCCAGCAAAACTCCAATTATCCGATGGCAGGCTTGTTCCATCCCTGTAGGATTAGCTTTGAAATGGATGCTCACGCTTGCTGAACCATTAAAATAGCTTCGAGTTTATGCAACCACAAATCGAACAGTCCCAAGTTCGAAATAAATAACAATCGGCAAAACCACACAAAGGAGATAACACGATGTTTCCAGGTGTATCCAATAGAAAGCGCTTTTCAGATCTGTCCGAGCAAGAAGTCCTTGCCCTCGCAATCGCGTCTGAGGAAGACGATGGACGCATTTATCTCAACTATGCCGAGAGCCTCCGCGAGGACTATCCTGAATCAGCCAGGGTGTTTGAAGAGATGGCAGAGGAAGAGGATGAGCATCGACGGCGTCTGATCGAGGAACATCGCAGACGATTTGGAGAGGTCATCCCCCTCATCCGGCGTGAACACGTCGCTGGCTTCTACAACCGCCGGCCGGTCTGGCTTGTGGAAAATCTCGGGCTGGAGCGAATGCGCGAAGAAGCAGCACAGATGGAAAAAGATGCGGGACAATTCTACCTCAAGGCTGCTCAGCGTGCGTCAGATGCAGGAACACGCAAGCTTCTGGGTGATCTGGCGGTTGAAGAAGCCGACCACCAAAAAACAGCTGTTCAGTTAGAAAAAGACATCCTAATCGACGAAACCAGATTACAAGAGGATACAACTGCGAGACGTCAATTCATCTTGACCTGGGTTCAGCCAGGGTTGGCCGGTCTGATGGATGGATCTGTTTCTACTTTGGCACCAATATTTGCGACAGCCTTTGCGACCCATGACACTTGGACGACCTTCTTGGTCGGCCTCGCTGCATCTGTCGGCGCAGGCATCTCTATGGGTTTCACCGAAGCGGCCTCTGACGACGGCGAACTATCTGGGCGAGGATCACCGTTCAAACGGGGAATTTCTGCTGGTGTGATGACCACTGTCGGCGGGCTCGGACACGCCCTACCCTATCTGATCCCACACTTCGATACGGCAACAATGGTCGCCATCGTCATCGTCTTCGTCGAGCTCTGGGCAATCGCCTGGATTCAGAAGCAGTTTATGGAAACACCTTTCTGGCGTGCCGCACTTCAAGTCGTACTGGGAGGCGCTCTCGTCTTCGCAGCCGGCGTAATCATCGGAGGCGCTTGATTAGAGATGCCTATTGGGTTACCTCTAAAAAGGCGCGACGACCGTTGAAGAGACAGAGCCGAAGCGTTTGCCAAATTGGCTATGGGATACAAAGAAAGCCTTCCCGAAGGTGATGCCTGGCCAACGGATGAACCAGGTTTATTCTCTGCAGATTACATGTATGGTGCCGCTGGCATCGGTCATTATTTTTTAAGAGTGTGGAAGCCCAGTGAAATTTTGATGCCGCTCATGTAATCCTGTTAATCATTCAATAAATCGTCACGATTCATAAGATCAAATACTGGAGCACAAGCCTGATGGATACCCCAACGTCTAAAAAAATAGAATCCTACGCCACACAGTTGAAAGCCGAAGGATGGTGCTTGGTCGAAGGCGTCATTCCAGATGATCGCGTCGAAGATTTACGAGACCATGTCGTACAGGGGCATAAAAGCGCCTTGCAGTATTACGAAAGCATCGGCGGTTCTCTCGGGTTCCAAACAGGTCCAAACGAAGAAGTAGGCAAAAATGCAGTTGCTTTTGTACCGCGGCTTGCGACTTACTTTGGTGACGAACGGGTGGTGGGCATTGCGAAAACAATGCTGGACGTGCACATACGCATTTCACAGACGGAGTTTAAAACACGCCAAGCCGGTGATACAAAACTGAACCATCGCGCATTTCACACAGATTTCCCGCACGACCTAACAGACAAAGAGCAGGCGGGCGCGGTGATGATGCCATTCCCAAACACGACGATGAGCCTGACCGTTCTTTGGATTCTGTCGCCGTTTTCGCCTGAAAATGGTGGGACCTGGGTTGTGCCACGCAGCCACCTGGACGTAAGGAATCCGCGCAGCCATTTAGACCCGCGAAACCCACCCGAGCTGTACGATGAAATTCCAGCAAATGCTTCGATCCCCGGAGAAATACAGCTCACAGGCCCTGCAGGCAGTGCCGTGATACTCGACAGTCGCATTTGGCACTCGGCAGCAAGCAACCCAAGCAATAAACCTCGCGTCACAATGCTAACGCGGTATGCACCGTGGTGGCTCAGCGTAGAATTTGGTGGGCGAAACAATGCGAGGGTCCCAAAAGAAGTATTTGAAGCATTCCCCGACAGCGTAAAAGATCTATACAGACATCGTGTCGAAGGTGAAGACGATCCTATTCGCAAGTATAAAAAGTGAACCACAACAAAAGATGCGTCTTTTATATAATTGAAAGACAAGTCTATTCCCTAAGAAGAGAACAGCAATGCAAAATAAAACCCATTCAACAAACAGCGTTTTGTGGCCTCCAGAGTTAGGTCCAGACACACCGAAAATTTGTATGGGACGCAGCTCCCAAACCGATGCAGCTGCCATGCGTCAGTTGAAACAGGTAGGCGTCGATTATGTCTTGATGAGCGGTGGTCGCACCCCGTGGGATGAATCAGAGCTTCGTGCACGCATGGAACGTTTCGAAGCCAACGGCCTCACCATTTGCAACATGATGATTTCTGGGTTTCCAGATGTCATCTACGGGCGACCGGGTCGTGACGAGCAAATCGAAAACGTGATCCAATCCATCCGCACAGCCGGTAAGGTCGGCCTACCCGTAATCGAATACAACTTTTACGCCAACCGCCTTATGGAAGGTTATAAAGAAGAAATCGGTCGCGCAGGTGCCGGCTATACCGCCTATGATTACGAACGCTCCAAAGATTTGCCCGCCAAAGAAGACGTGGGAGAGCATACAAGGGAAGAGCAATTAAAACGCGCCAAGTATTTCCTCGAAGCAATCGTCCCAGAAGCCGAGAAAGCCAACGTGCGCTTGGCCCTGCATCCAAACGAACCACCCGTGCCCATCAGCCGCGGCTCAGAACAACTCATGGATACGTTTGAACACTGGAAAGAATACCTCGATCTGGTAAAAAGCCCGTATAACGGCATGACCTACGATTGTGGTGTCACGTGTGAAACAGGTGCAGACCCAGTAGAGGTGTGTCGCTATTTAGGTGAACGAGACTGCATCAATCACGTGCACTTTCGCAATGTAATTGTCAGAAAACCCTACGTCGACTACACCGAAGTGTTCGTCGATGAAGGCCAAGTCAACATGTTCGCAGTGATGCAAGAACTTGTCCGGCAAAAATATTCACGTGGATTCAACCCAGAACATCCACGGGCTCTCGATATTGACCGCCAACAAGGCAATGGCAACCAATACCCTGGGGGTGGTGGGCTTGTGAGTGAAATTTATAACATTGCTTATGCCAAAGCAATGTTACAAGCCGCGCTATCTATTTAAAGTGGGATATTTTTTTGACCACAAAGAGATTGTCTAAGCGTTGACAAACTGAAGGACGGAACCTGACCGACATGTTGGGGAGAATATCATGGAACAACTTCCAATGCACAAATCCATAGAACCCTTTGGCAAAGACATTTTCTACATAGAAAGTGACGGCATCAACACAGATGGGAAAAACCCTTTTTATGCAGATGGTTTTGCAGGCATCATCTATTCCAAATCAACTCATCCATTTTATATACAGCCTAAAAATAAAAAACTGTCCGATTTTTATTTATATGGACAAACCATAGAGCCCATCTCGTTAGACACAGAAGGTGCCTTTCAACTCGTTTGCATTCGTCTCTATCCGTTTGCTGTTAGAATGTTGTTAGGTGTTGATCCCAAAGTATTAAGAGACGACTGTTACGATCTCAAGCTTGTTGAGAATGTAGACACACAACGCACTTTAGACCTGCTACAGCAAACAAATGACAAAAGTGAAATGGTTGAGATCTTGGCGACCTACTTTAATGAACTCTTGATGAATGCGTCGAATAATCCAGATTACCGAATAAAGCTGGCCATCAACCTCGTCCTCAAATCGAATGGGGCCATAAGCATCAAAGAACTCAGAGACTCATTGGGCGTAACTGAAAGGACATTGGAAAGGCATTTCCTCAAAGAAATAGGCATCACAGCAAAGCAATTTGCAAAAGCCATTCAATTCAGTTCCGCCTTAAAACAAATGACAGAAACAGATTATGTGAATTTAACAGAAATTGGTTATGACAACGGATTTGCCGATCAATCTCATTTCATCAGATCCTTCAAAAGATACACCGGGCAAACCCCAAAAGAGTTTCAACAACACGCTTCTGCCTAAGCCAGTACCAACCATCCACGCCAATACCGATCTGCCAGCCTCCGAAGAGACCATCCACGCGCCCATCTTTACATTACCTCATCAAAGCAATCGTCATCACGCCTGCTGCCGCGAAGGCACAGGCCGTCCGAACATGATTCCAAGCCGTCCACTCCTTCACGTACACTTCCCACACCGACACACCATCTATCGCATCCGCATCAATCTTTGCCAGTTGCTCATTACGTGGCACATTGCAGGCAATCGTGATCAGAAAAGTACCTAAAAGATAGAACAGGCAGCCTACAATCGCCCAAGAATTACTCACCAATAAACCTGTCCGAATCCCAATAACCAGAATGCCACAAAGAACAGCCGTCCCCATAAAACCCAGCATAAAAAGAGGATTGATGACCGTGACGTTAATCGCTTGCATAGCAGCAATGCCATGTGCTGCTGGCAAGCGAGCAAGCGCTTGCATCACGAATGAAGAGAAAGTAAAAAACACGCCTGCCATCAACCCACTCCCAAGGGCAATCATAATGAACAA
>JABIFK010000689.1 GCA_018650745.1 Candidatus Latescibacterota bacterium
GGTTTTGAATCACATCATGATACATAAAGAAACTCCTTATAGATTACTAAAGTTTGGACGATTCCGACCTCATCCAGCCACACTGGATAAGGAGTTTTGAATATTCTGCGAGTTTTTGTGATTTGAAAAACACGGAGAAAAAAGGTGCAAAGTATTTTTCCAACGGATGAACTTGACGATGAGTCCCAAAGTCCATTTCTGAGGTTGATACCAATGGATCTTCATTTCTTTTAAGGCATCCTCAACTTCGGGCAGCGCATCAGCGTGTTCGGTTTTGAACTTCGGCAAGATCATCATTTGTGTGAGAGTAGCGGCAACAAAAGAGAGCACAACACTTCTTTGGATTGCCGTTTCAGATTTGACTTGATAATGATCAAAGCCAAAGGATTCTTTACAATCTCTAAACCCTGTTTCGATCTTCCATCTCAAATCGTAATAATAAACGATTGTTTCAACGGATAGATTCAGATCGGTTGTATAAACGAGAAAGTAACGATATGGTTTATTCTGTTTTGGTTTTGTTCTGATGACCACTAACCGCACAGGATCTGGACACGACTTGGAGTAAACGATTTGGTGCGCAACAGCATAAGTGTCATTCAATGCCTTCACGAAAGTATTTTGAAACTGCCAGCGTTTAAAAGATGCGCGTTGTCCATACTTGGGTTTTCGTCCTCGTTTTTTCTTTTTTGGCTCTTTGGCCTCATAATAGAAGACCGCATTTTTTCGCGCACGACATAGCAGGTGATGGCCTTGTTCAAGTAATGCCTTGAAATACTTACGATTATTAAATCCTCGGTCAAAAACAATCAGGCCGGGTGGGATTTATCTAATTGCAGACTCAAAGGCTGATAAGGCATGTCCGGCACCTACTCGCAATAATTTAGCCCAAACGGGAAAGAGAAAGTTGCCTTGCTCTGTTAGGCCTAAAATGCCAAGGGCAGCAAACTCGTGTCCCCAATGAAACTTGGATTGGTTGGTGTTTCTTTTACGATAACGATGGTTACGAAAAAAATGTAGACCAAACTGTTTCTTACCCGTTTTGACGGTGTGGGTATGATCGTAAATGTAAATCCAGTTGGGTAAATAAGGTAAAATGGTCCAGATCAAACGACTGCACACTTGCTCCCAAGACCATTGACCGCGCGATAAAAACTTAATCAGTGACCAATAATGGGCTTGACTGTTAGACCCTTGGCAAATCTCTGTTACTGTATGACGTGTATTACATAAGATCGTGCCGTAGATGTAGGCACAAAACAAATGGAAATTTTGGCTTCCAAATAGATCTCGAAATCGGTATAATACACCATCGAGCAGGGCTAACGTTTCCATTGATTATCCTCCTTTTTGATTGGCGTTGAATCGAAGGGTAATCTAACGTGTCCTGCTCATTTTTTATAGCACATTTTTCAACCTATTGTCCAAACCTTAGTATAGATTAAGTCTCAAAAACGGTCTCAAGTCGCAGGTCTGGAAGTCATAATCTTATAACAGTCACAAGTCTTGAAGCTTTTGACATGGGAGTTGTAGATCTAAGACGATTCATTATTTATTTCCCAATAGCTCATCCGAATACGCAAACAAAGCCGGTGTACCGCCCGTATGAACAAACACAACCGTTTCATCAGAACCAATATCGCCTTTTTTTACCAAATCAATCAGGCCGGCCAGTGCTTTGCCTGTATAATTGGTTTCGAGTAAAATACCCTCTTTTTGAGCCATCAAACGCAAAGCCGCATTTCCCTCGTCCGTATAATATCCGTACCCACGTTCACCCACATAAGCATTGGTATTTTCAACATCCGATCTTTCAAATTCAACATCCACACCCAAAACGTCGGACATTTTATTCAATACGACGATAAACGCTTCTTGGATATCATAAGACCAAACAATGGGGGCAATGCCAATAATGCGCGTATCAACACCCAACGCTTTCTTGCCAAAAATCAAACCCGGTTGTGTGCAACTGCCGGAACACAAAACAATCGTGGTTGGTTTTTCACCCAAAGCTTCGCACTGCTCCAAAATTTCAGTCATACACAACGCATAGCCCATTGCACCGTAGGGACGATTGGCCTTTTGCATCACCGTAAAAGGGTTTCGGCCCTCACTTTTGAGCCGGTTCATCAATGCATCTTTGGCATCATCCAAAAGCTCCTGCGTTTCCACATCCACTATTTCAACCGACGCACCCAGCAAGTCATCGAGCAGCAGATTACCTTGTATGGTATCACTCTTATGATCTTTCACCACTGCAAGTGCACAATCCACACCCAACTTTGCAGCCGCAGCTGACAGTTGTCGACAATGATTCGATTGTGATCCCGCCCCACCAATCAACACATCAGCACCCCGTTCCAAGCCTTGCGCAATCGTAAACTCCAGCTGCCGTGTTTTGTTGCCACCAAAAGCCAACCCCGTGCAATCGTCACGCTTAATTAAAATTTTGGGTCCGCCAATCGCCTCACTTAGTCGCGGGCAATGTTCCAATGGCGTGGGCAAATGTCCAAGGTTTACACGGGGCAAACCGCCAATGCACTCTCGCAATTCAGAAACAGTCATAAATCATCCACCTTTATCATAAGGGCATCGTAAATATCATAATCAACTGCTTATTGATAATGCAAAACGAGGATTTGTTGCAAGCAAAATTATCAGAGGCGCAGGGGATAAAACTTGCGCCACACGTTCTCATTGCGTACTTATGATGTATGGATATTACCAACAGAAATAAAATTTAATCACTCATCTCGGGGTAATGATATGCGCATTTTAATCACAGGCATTACTGGCCGTATTGGTGGCAATTTGGCTGCGCAACTCGTAGAACAAGGTCACCAAGTGCGCGGTCTGGTCTGGCCCAAAGACCCACGGATCGAAAAATTCAAAGATTTAGACTTAGAACTGATCGAAGGCAGCCTAACCGAATATGAAGACGTGCAAAAAGTCTGCGAAGGAATGGACGTCATTTATCACTTGGGTGCAGCCTTTCAAGGCGGCGGCCCTTTTCAAGA
>JABIFK010000404.1 GCA_018650745.1 Candidatus Latescibacterota bacterium
AACGACCCCGAACTCACTGAGCGGCAGAAACGGATTTTGGAGTTCTCGCCGTGCTGGTTTAACGAGCCCCGAGATGACAAAGATTACTCTGCGAACCCGGCGCTCACAAAGCTCCATCCGCAGGCGCGTGTGGAGAGTGACCCGAGTGTGTTGCTGCAGGGCATGGCGTCACCGCACATCCGGTTGACAGACGAGACCAAGGCGATGTTGAGTGCCGGTTGAGGTTGAGCGCCTGCAAACGCGAAATCGTCGCGTGAAAAATAAAAAAAGGCTGCGATCAATTTCGCAGCCTTTTTTTATTCAAAACAACATGTTAATTTTCATGGCTCCCCAAATAGGACTCGAATCTGCCCCATTCAAGTTAACATCAGTTAGAAAGAGTAAGTGCTATGGCCAATTTTTCAGAATATAGTGACCCATTAAATGTGAATATTGAGGACTTATTTGTTGGATCGTTACTTGGCGGTGCAATTGGAGATGCGCTGGGTAGTTTTTGTGAAGGGTGGACACGGTCGCGTATTTTGGGTGTGGACCAATTGTTGAGTGACTATCGGGATCGGATAAATAAGTTGGGTGAGGTGAGTTTGACAGCGGGGAGTTATACGGATGATACGCAGCAGTTGTTGGTGATTGTGGAATCGATTTTGGCGTGTGATAAAGTTGATGCAGGAGATTTGGCGGCGCGTTATTTGGATTTGTGGCGGGCGGGCGAATTGCACTCTTATGGTGCTGCGTTTAAAGAGACGCTTGAAAAGTTGGATGCGGGTGTGGTGTGGGAAGACGCGGCATCGGTGGACAAACTGTCGAATGGCACGGTGATGAAAATTGCGCCTGTGGGGTTGTGGCATTGGGCAACGGGGGAAGACATTCGGCAAGATGCATTGGCGGTGAGTTGGGTGACGCATCGGGAACCGCGAACGGTTGCGGCTGCGGTGTCGGTTGCGCATGTGGTGGGGCATTTGGTGACGCATCGGCCATTGGATTTGGATGAGGTATTGGATGTGGCGGAATGGTCTGCGCGTGCGATTGATGAACCGACTGGTGAATTGATTGGGCGTGTGAGAGCTTTGTTGGGGATGGATGCAGATTTGGCTTGGAAGACGATGCGGGAGATGGCGATTTGTCCGCTTGAAGATGGCATCCCGGGTGAAGGACCGATGACGGCGGTGGTGGCGTTGGAGGCATTTTTGCGGAGCCCAAAAAGTTTTGAGGCAACCCTTATAAGAGCATTGACAGCAGGTGGAGATGTAGATACCTTTGCGGCTGTTGCGGGTAATTTATCAGGTGTGTATAATGGCACTGCGAGATTGCCCGATTATTTGATGGATGATTTGTTGGAACGCTCGCATATCGAATCACTTGCGCGTGCGTTATACCAAAAAACTATTGCTGAGGAGGGGTTGGATGTTGCTTGACGGATTTAAGGGAATGTATCCAGCGTTGGTGAGTCCACGTGACGATAAAGGGGGATTTAGTGTCCCTGCATTTGAGAAGCTCATTGGCCATATTTATGGCCAAGGTTCACATGGGGTTTATGTGGCGGGCAACACGGGTGAAGGTTATTTGATGACGTTGGAGGAGCGCAAGCTGGCCACGGAAGTGGCCGTAAAAATGTCAAAAGGCAACGGGCGGGTTGTGGTGCACGTGGGCGCGCCGTCTGAGCGAGATGCAGTGGAACTGGCACAACACGCAGCTGATGCAGGTGCAGATGCCATTTCGAGTTTGCCACCTTATGTGCAAGGGTATAAGTTTGACGATATTTTGGAATACTATCGGGTTTTGGCAGAACACTTGTCTTTGTTTGTTTATTACATTCCCGTGGTGACCCATCAAGAGTTTTCGTTGGATCAGGTAGAAGCCATGTTGGATCTTGATGGGGTGGTGGGGTTGAAGTTTACCAACCACAACTTGTTTTTGATGGAAGGCATTTTAAACGGGCGACACAAACCGCATGTGTTTAATGGGCATGACGAAGTGGCGTTGGCGGGTGTGACCATGGGGGCGCAAGCTGGCATCGGCACATTTTATAATTTGATGCCGGCGCATTTTGTGGGCATTTATGAATCGGTGTTCAACCGCGATTTAGAAACGGGACGGAAATTGCAGGGCGAAGTGAATCAATTGATTCGCATTTGTCAAAATTATGGTGGGCATGCCAGTGTGCGGGCTATTTTGCGTTGGCAGGGCATTGATTGTGGTGATCCAGTGAAACCGACACGACCTTTGGATGAAGCCGGTTTGGCATCATTGCGTAGTGAATTGGATGCGTCTGGATTGGAATTGTATTAGAGGGAGAATGAGGCACCGCGTTTGATTTCATACACGGTGCCGTTTTCTTGGTCTAAAAGAGGTGTGAAAATCCAGTTGGCCTCTTCGAGGCGGTCGAAGAAAGGTTTGCCGAGCATTCTGTTGGGTTCGCTAAAGAGAATGCGCCCATTGGGAGCCAGCAGGGTTTCGAAT
>JABIFK010000257.1 GCA_018650745.1 Candidatus Latescibacterota bacterium
ATGCATGTGGTGACATTGCAGGCCCCTATCAGTTCACCCACACCGCCGACGCCCAAGCCCGTGTGGTCATTCGCAACATCATGATGCCCCTACAAATTTTGCGTCAAAAGGTCGATCAAACAGTCGTACCTTGGAGTACCTACACATCTCCCGAGGTTGCTCACGTGGGCCTCGGTAAAGCAGATGCCGAAAAAGATGGCATCGAATACGATCTGTATACGCAAGAACTGAGTGAAATGGATCGTGCGATTGTCGAAAGCGAAACAGAAGGCTTTGCCGAAGTCCTCACAGAAAAAGGCAGTGACAAGATCCTCGGCGTCACCATCGTATCGGCACACGCAGGCGACCTGCTTCATGAATTTGTACTCGCCATCAAAAACAACATTGGTCTCGCAGCAATTTCATCAACCATTCATGCCTATCCAACATTTGCAGAAATGGCGCGCAAAGTGGGTGACAAATACAACCGCACCCGCCTCACCCCGCGCGCCATTTCATTGTTTACTTGGCTCTATAAAAGAGCACGTGGTTAAAATTTAAAAAAGGACACACACGTGACCGAAACCATCCGCGAAGAAACACCTAAAAAAAGCATCCCGTGGAAATTGATCGGTGGTGTCATCATCATCGCGGCACTCTTCGCTGCCTCACGCCTAGTGCCCATGGAACAATGGCTTGCCCAATTTAATGACTGGGTCGCAGGCCTTGGCACACTTGGTATGATTGCCTACGGCCTCTTTTACATTGTCGCCACCGTTCTCTTTGTCCCAGGTGCCGTCACGACCATCGGCTCCGGTTTCCTCTTTGGTTTGTGGTGGGGCACACTCGTGGTTAACATCAGTGCCACCATAGGCGCAGCACTTGCATTTCTCATTGCCCGATATATTGCCCGCGACTGGGTGCATGCTAAAGCCGAACAAAATGCAAAGTTCAACGCCATAGACAAAGCCATTGGCAAACAAGGTGGCAAAATTGTGGGCCTCTTACGCCTCAGTCCTGCCCTGCCCTTTAGCCTCAGCAATTACCTCTATGGTCTCACCGCCGTGAAATTCTGGCCTTATGTGATTGCCACGTGGCTTGGCACACTCCCCGGTACCATGATGTATGTTTATTTTGGTGCCATTGGCAAAGCTGGTCTCAATGCCACCACCGATGGTACCGCACCCAGTTCACCGGCCCAAACGGCCTTTCTCTTTGTTGGCCTCATTGCAACCATTGCCGTCACCATCTTAATCACCCGCGTGGCACAAAAAGCACTCAAAGAAACAGAATCCGAAACTTAAAAAATACACGTCTGCATATCTCAAACAGTTTTGGCTTTGTACAGAAATCCAATACAAAAAAAGCGGGCATATTCATTGAATATGCCCGCTTTTTTGTGATCCAAATGTAACAGACATCGGTTATACTTCTGTTGTCCAGCGCTCTACAAACTGTGCCATATGCGTCACAGCCTCACGCGCCTCAGCCTTGGTTCCCACATCATGCTGAAAACTATGCCCCTGCCCCGGATAAACCTCCAGTGTCACCGCACACCCGGCACGGGCTGCCGCAGCGGCAAACAAAGACGCATCATCCAGCATCGTCTCATGTCCACCCGCTTGAATAAGCAGGGGTGGCAACCCACTCAAATCTGCAAACAAAGGCGACGCATAAGGGTCTGTCGCATCTGCACCATTCAAATAAACCCGCGACCAATGATCCAAGTACTCCTTCTTCGGCCCATATTCGTCATTCGTCTCAAAAGAAATGCCAGACTGCGTCATGTCCGTCCAAGGCGAAACCGCTATCGCACCTGCAGGCAAAGTATCTCCTTCATCGCGAATACGAAGCAACAACGCCAAACAAAGCCCACCCCCTGCCGATGTGCCGCCCACCACCACTTTCGATGGAGAAATCCCGCCCCCATCTGCACGCGTCAACCAACACCAAACCGCATACATATCATCCACCGCATCAGGAAACACACCTTCATCAGGTGGCCGTCGATAATTCACCGACAAACATCTTACCCGCGTCAACTCACAAAGGTGCGAACAAAGCGCCGCATCCACGCGTGACGAACCCCGATAATATCCACCCCCATGCGCATGAAGATATACCACATCACCACTTGCATTCGGCACATCAATCCACTCACAAGAAACCCCATCACACGTAACCGATTCAAACGTCGTACCTTTGGCAAGAGGCCACTGTGCAGCAGCCACCTCAATGACCTCTCGCAACTCTGCAACGGGTTTCACATCATATTCAAGATCTGGCATAGGTCCTCTATTGTTTCAGTCTATAGACTCGGATAACCTTCAAAATCTGAAATAGTCATCAGCACCGCAAGTAAAACACTCTATAAAAAAATCTCCGTCGAATTTACATTCGACGGAGATTTTTTACAATGGGTATTTGATCCTTACCCAGTCAATAACATCAAGCAGCTTACTTGGTAAACAACATCTTTCGCACAACAAGATTTGATCCTGCTTGCAAACGATACAAGTAAAGGCCACTACTGACGTCACGACCCAAAGCATCATGACCATCCCACATCACTTCATACTGACCCGCATTTTGAAACGCATTGGTAAGCACACGAACCTGCTGACCCAACACATTGTAAACAATCAACCGAACTTCAGACGGCTCACCCAAACTGTAGCGAATTGTCGTCATCGGGTTGAACGGGTTGGGATGGTTTTGATCCAAACCAAACGTATAAGCACCAGCCGTTTCTTCTTGAGCTACAGCTGTCTTGGTCAAGGCTACCTTAGACAAGCGCTTCTCGGGTGGAGCAACAATGACAGGTTCTGATTCATTTCCAGAAGCATCCACTGCAGACACAACCAAACGAACCACAACACCATCCACCTCTTCAAGCGTATAGCTCAAATCAAACTCGTACTTGTAATTGCCCTGACGAGGATCATCTTCCTTTTTGCTCTTCTTGCTTTTCTTACTCTTCTTGCTTTTGCTGCTCTTCTTGCTCAACTCTTTAGATTTCAACGTCAATTCTTGACCGTCGATCACTGAGAAACCGCCTTGAGCAAGCGCAACATCCAACATACTCAGCAACACACTTTCATCAGGACCTCGCAAATCAACTTTGATCTTACTTTTTTGAATCTTGATGTCTATTTCAACCTTCTTACTGTCCTTCTTATACTTCACATCATACACATCAGCAGCAGTCAAAGGCTGCGTAATGAAAGCCGTTACCACGGGATTCTCATCACACACATCTGTTGCCGTTGCAGCAACTGCAAAATGCAAATTGCTGTTGATGCTCTTATTGCTCTTACTGCTTTTCTTGCTCTTGCTGCTCTTCTTACTTTTACTGCTCTTAACACTCTTCGGTTTGTTAATCGGGTTCAACGCCGCTTCAATGTCTGCTGGCGTTGTATCCTGAATCACCACAGACACAGTTGCTTCCGATGCATTACCTGAATCATCGGTTATAACAACACGTGCCCAATGCTCACCCAAACCAAAGGTTGGGTTAATATCTGGTGAGTCACCCAACAGCGTATCAAACTCATCAAACCATTTAATATCCAATTCAGGATCGCACATATCTGATGCAAGCACTGATAAAGACACCACATCACCACCAGGACCTGAGCATTCAACCACAACGGGGTCGCTGATGGATTCAATGGTTGGTGGCGTCACATCTTTCACGGTCACAACTGCTGTGGCTGTTGCAGAAAGTTCACCATCACTCACAGTTAATGTAACACTCACTTCCCCCAAATCTTCACACGTAAACGTGGTCTGACTCAGACTCAAAGTAAGCTCATCACCATCTGGATCTGAAGAACCATTGTTGACGGCTTCTGCGGTCAATGTGCCTTCACCGGCTGCACTCAAATCAACCTCAACAGCTTGCGCAACAGCAACAGGCGCACGGTTCACATTGTTCACTTGCAAGGCAAAGATCACAGAATCTGTCAACTCACCATCACTGGCAATCACTGTAATGTCGGCATAAGCACCTGCCGCATCAAAATCAGGCGAAAAGCTCAACGATGCCGTACCATCTTCATTATCTGTAAACGTTGTGAAGGCTGGCAAATTGGCCGTCGTCAAAGCAGGCACATTGCCATCAGGATCAGAAGTCAGCAGATTCACCAACAACGTCTGACCTTCATCCAATGTTTGATCACCAGGCTTACCTGCTGGACCGGCAATTGAAGGTGCGCGATTCACATTATTGACCGTGATCGTTATTGTCTCAGAAGCTGTGAGACCACCATCATTTGTATTGGTTGCCGTTACTGTGATCTCATATGTACCAGCCGCATCAAAATCTGGTGCAACTGCCAATGAACCGGTGCCATCACCATTATCCGTTAAGGTGCCAAAAGCCAACTCAGACACGCTCAAAGCCAAAGGTTTGTTGCCAGCAATAGTTGCGGATATTGCAACATCCAAAGTCTCACCTTCATTGACACTCTGATCACCAATTGCTGTCAACACGGGCACGGGGTTAATCACTTCAACCGTGCGCGTCAAAACTTCTGAAATATTGCCCGAACTATCTTTTACTTTGTAAGCGAGTGTATAAGTACCAGGCACATTCACGTCCACAGAACCACCCGGACGTATCTCTGCGGTCAAATCACCATCACAAAGATCCGCCGCAGTCGCACCCGCATCGGTGTATTCTACACCACATACCACCGTGGCAGGATTATCACCGAGAATGGTAACCACTGGTGGTGTGGTATCCACAACGCTAATTTCTGCAACAGCTGGCGCAGAATCTACCGTGCCATCATTAACAACCAATTCGATGGTGTGTGAGCCTTTTGCCAATGTCACTTCGGCCGTTGCTCCGGTAGCAATTTCATTGCCACCTTCACGCCAACTATACGTCAATGTATTGCCATCTGCATCTGAAGAAGCTGATCCGTCCAATGTCACTGTCGTACCGGTTGGACCTGCACATTCTATTGGCTCATAGGTACCTGCATTTGCCACTGGTGCGGTGTTGGAAGGACCAGGAACATCAATGATGGGATCATATTCATTGTTAAACTGCAATCCAACAATATCATGTTCCCCCCACGCACCACCCGTTCCAGCTGAGAAACCAATATAAACACTCTCGCCCAAAGCTTGTGCCAGATCTCTTACCACGCTTATGCGAGCGTTTTCAGGACGTTGGGGTGTCAACGAGAGGCGCACTTCCAGTGTTTTGGAAGTCCCTTCGTAGTCAATCCAAGCATACCAGAGTTGTCCGTCATTCAAACGACCTTCTGTGTTCACATTCACATAAGAGTAACCAATTTGGCCATTGAGACTCATATCACCATTCAGATCGACTGCCACATGGTTACCGTCACGATCTCCAACGCTTAAGTTATTTTTCCAAGAATCGAACTCTATACCGATGCTGTTGGGAATGTTCCGATAACCAATGCCAACACCTACCTGACCAACAGCGTTGGGCGTCTGGGTAACGATAAATACCATACCATCAGCACCAAAACCATCGCCGTCGTTATAAGTATGTAACGGGCCGGGATTGGATATTTGAAAACTGAATGCCGCACTAAAGGCAGCGTCACAAGCCAAAGAAATGGGGTCGAGCAGAAAAGCGCTGCCTGCTTTGCTTGGTAATGCAGGCGTAAGGCGCAAGACATCATCTCCCCCATTGACTGCACCACTTGCACTGCCGTTTAAACGAAAATCTGACAGATCAGAAAAGTCTTCGAACACCAAAGACACGGGCGGTGGCGGCTCGGGTGCAACAACACGCGCATACGCAACTTCGAAATCCGTCCAAGCACCAATTGGCAAAGCACCTGACGGATGTCCAAGCACCAACTTATCTGGTAAGATATTGCTGGCTGTGGGGCCAAGAACCTGAATGCCATCGACATAAACAGTGTAACTGCCGTTGGCACGTTCTAACTTATACGTGTGATAGGCCGTCGC
>JABIFK010000097.1 GCA_018650745.1 Candidatus Latescibacterota bacterium
CCTTGAAAAAGGCGACATTGGTGAACAAAGCCACGACCTGTCCAACACCCTCTCATTGCACGGCCTATGCATCCTCTCCAAATTTCCGATTCAAGCGTATCAATCGGTATCCCTGCCCATGTTCAAAGACGTCTTTAACGACCTCGAAAAACGTCTTGGCAGCCGCAAAGGCCTCATCTGCACCATTCCCATTGGCCACCGTACCCTCGACTTTGCGGTCACGCACATAGAACTGGCCACCTCGGCGACCCAACGCAGTTTGCAAGTAGAAACACTCCTTCAAGCTCTATCTCAAAGCACAGCAGACGGCTCCTTGATCGGTGGCGACTTCAACACCATGACCTATGATTTGCGCAGCAAAAAACACCTCTTTCTTTCGCTCCTTTACAAAGCGTTCTTTGGTCTGCACCGTGTCATACGCCATTATATGACACCCGACAAACACTTTGAAAAACACCTCTTTAATGCCCTGCTACAACACGGCTTTGACTACAATACATTCAACAATCATACAATGGGCACCATCTATTACGACATCAACAACCCCATCGTGGAAACCAAATTGCGCCAATATCGCATACCCGCGTTTGTACTCAAAATATTACGTTGGGAACTCTCTCGATACAACGGGCGCGTTCCATTGCGACTGGATTGGTTCGCCGGTAAAAACCTAAACGTCGTCTCCCAGCCCACAAACGGCTACGAACTGCCTCAAGTTATCGATACACCGCTTTTTGATGAACAACCCGTATCAGACCATTCACCGATTGTGGTTGATTTAGAAATATAAATCAGTCGCAAGATAACAGGCCTCAAGTCGCAGGTCAGAATCCAAGACCTACCAAACTAAGGCTGTATCATTTTGACCTGAGACCTGTAGACCTGATACCTGTAGACCTGAGACCTGTAGACCTGAGACCTATAGACCTGATACCTGTAGACCTGATACCTGTAGACCTGAGACCTGTAGACCTGAGACCTATATCCTATGTCCTCAATTGCCATCATCCTCATTCTCATCTCCGCCATTGCCCACGCCTCTTGGAACTTGTTGGGCAAAAGCCAAAAGCCCAATAAAGCATTTTTTTTATTGGCCAACATCTTTGGCACGCTCTTTTTGGGAATCATCGCAAGCTCATCTTCAAATTTGATCCCGCAAATTCCACCCCAAGTCTGGTACCTACTCATTGCCACAGGGTTGTGTCAAACCCTCTATTTCACAGGTCTCTCTAACGGATACCGCCACGGTGATTTATCCATTATCTATCCTGTCGTGCGAGGCCTACCTGCACTTATGGTCGTATCCATTTCTCTATTATTAGGCAGATCGGACCAAATCAGTACCCAAAGTATTTTAGGATGTGTTTTCATCTTTTCAGGCTGTCTGATTCTGCCCATGAAACGCTTCCAAGATTTTCGGGTTGACAACTACCGCAATTTGTCGTCTTTTTTTGCTCTGCTGGCGGCACTTGGCACAGTTGGTTATTCTTTTATTGACGACTTGGCACTGCGCGAAATGCGCGAAATACCCAATACCGGCTTGGCCATTTGGCAAATCACCATTGTGTATGCATTTTTTGAGGGCATTTTCACCACCCTTTGGATGGCCATTACTGGATTGCCTTATCAAACCATACGCACCGATCTGCTGCTCTTATTTAAAACAACATGGTCTCGTGCAGCACTCACGGGTTTGATCATCTCCTTTACCTACGTTCTCGTACTCATCAGCCTGGCCTTTGTCAGCGATGTCAGTTACGTGGTCGGGTTTCGACAACTCAGCATTCCCATTGGCGCACTTATGGGCATCTTTTTACTCAAAGAATCCGCCCACAAACCGCGTCTCGTTGGTGTAGGCATCCTCTTTATTGGCCTGGTTCTCATCGCCACAGGATGAGGCCAACTGCTACAAACTCCAACTTTTATCAGGCACCTTAAACGAACAGATTAATTTTTATAGAAAACAAGGCTTTGACGATTCCAAAACACACGGATTTAAAACCTATCTTATTTGATTCTCTGGAGCATATAGTATGAGTGAAGATCTCAAACATGAATGTGGTGTGGCCGCCCTTTATTGGCTCAACCCCTCAAATGACGACGAAAAAACAGATGACGACTTTGAAAACGTTGCCGCACTCATGCCCGCCATGTTGCTCGATCTTCAAAACAGAGGCCAACTCGCCTCCGGATACAGTGCCTATAACCCCAACCAAGAGCAAATCATCAACACAACCAAAGACTTGGGCGGGGTAACCGAAGCATTTCGCATGTCGCACCAGGGCAAACACAAATCCATCATCTCCGAAAATGCAGGCATAGCCGCTATTGGTCACACCCGTTATGCCACCAGTGGTGAAGACGATGTGCGCTATGCCCAACCCTTTGAGCGCCAACACGGACGCCTTTGGAAATGGTTTGCCATGGCATTTAATGGCAACTTGGCCAACTACACCGCCTTGCGCGAACGCTTGCTCTCCAAACGCGGCTACCACTTCACGCTCAACATCGACACCGAAATCATCATGCACACCTTGGCCTACCAACTCAGAGGTGAGCGCAAACCCGACTTGGTCAAAGTCATGAAAGCCCTCTCTAATGACTTTGATGGGGCTTACAATATTGCCTTTTTAGACGCCTTAGGGCGTATGGTCGTCTCACGCGACCCCCTCGGTTTGCGCCCCATGTGCTGGGGGCAAAAAGGACGCCTCTTTGCCGCTGCTAATGAATCAACCGCTCTCGTCAACTTGGGCATCACCGACGTACACCATCTTGAACCAGGTGAAATGCTTCTCGTTGAAAATGGACAACTCAGCAAAATGCGCTATACCAAACCGGTTCCAAAGAAGCGCTGCTTTTTTGAGTGGGTGTACTTCTCTAACGTAGCCAGTGAAATTGATGGCCAAAGTGTTTACAAGACACGCGCAGATACCGGTCGTTTGCTGGCCGAAAAAGAAGACAAGATTATTGACAAAGACAGCATCGTCGTACCCGTTCCAGATACAGCCAAAGCCGCTGCCGATGCCTTTGCATATCATCTTAACATCCCTTGCATGGAAGGCATCATTCGCAACCGCTATGTGGGGCGCACTTTCATTCAGCCCAAAACCATGCGCACAGCAAGTGCCAAGAGCAAATACACCCCCCTCGCCTCTGTCCTATCAGGTAAGCGTATTTTCTTAGTAGAAGACTCTGTTGTGCGCTCACTCACCATGCGCACCCTTGTCAAACAACTGCGCGAACTCGGTAACGCCGCCGAAATACATTTGCGTGTTGCATGCCCTCCCATTATTGCGCCCTGTTTTTACGGCATCGACATGTCCACCTTGAATGAACTCTTTGCCCCAAAACACATACCCGCTCGATACAACGGCACCCTCGATGAAAAAACCCTCAAAAAAATGGCTGACGACTTAGAAGTCGACAGCCTGCGATATCTCAACGTTAGTGATTTGGGTCCCAGCTTAAATTGCGATAACGACACCTTGTGCTTGGGATGTGTCACGGGCAAACACCCCACAACATGGGGCAAAAAACTCATGCGCGAAGCACGCAAACACCCCGACGCCATAGGACGCATGTACGGGTAATAAAAGGCAAAAGTGAGAATCTGGCACGGTTCTTCCTTATGCCAGTTTGCGCGTTTCAGATTTGGTTAATCGACTCTTGGCCTTTAGTCGCACGACATCATTGCCCAACACGGCATTCTCGAACAAGACATCAACTACTTGCCTAAACCTTTGCGATCGGCAGCACTGTTGAACAAGGTGCGCGCCGTATTGGATGCATAAAACATGTCGATTAAACCTTGGAAGATATTGTCATCAGAATACCTCATACAAGACCGTTGGATGACCATGAGAGCCGACCGTTGTGAACTGCCCAATGGTGTTGTGCTCGACAAATATTATGTACGTGAAAATCCTGACTTTGTTCAAATCGTGCCCATCAACGCCGAGGGGCAGATTCTCATTGTGCGGCAATACCGTCACGGACCACAAGTGATCAGCACCGAAATACCTGGTGGGCTGGTCGATGCGGGAGAAGATCCGGTAGATGCCGCCAAGCGCGAGCTGCTAGAAGAGACGGGTTGTGTCGCAGACCGTTTCGAAGCCGTATCTCCACTGTATTCAAACCCGGCTCGGAATACCAACCAGGCACACACATTTATTGCACACAATGCGCGTATTGTGCAGCCGCCACAACAGGAAGACACAGAACATATTGAGTTTGAGTTTGTTTCTCGGGAGGAAGTTTTTAAGCTTATTGATGCAGGGGAATTTGCACATGCGTTGCATGTGGCGAGTTTGTTTTTGGCTTTGCGGCGGTTGGACAATCAATAAAGTTTTTCAGCTTCATCATAACGAATCGGTACCACATCATTCATCTTGCAGTAATCCAATATGCGCCCATCAGTAAACCATCTCCGTTGCCACGCTCGATCCTTCGCAATATCTTCTCCAGACATATTCTCATTCCCCGTCTCGTGCATCTCTTCCGTGTCATATGCCGGATGCCCAACAATAGCCCATTGACCTGAACCGACAGCTTCAAGTTGAGCAATCACTTGTTCGACAGGATCGCCAGCCTCAGTTGCCACAGAGGGTAAGCGTTGGTGATAGGGACGATAGTTCAACAAGCCTTCCTTTGAGCACCACTGATCAAACGCCTCATCAAATCCGTCAATTGCCCGACCAAAGCCCATATGTTGATCGGCATAAGCAAATGCAAAGCCTGCCGCGCGGCCTTTGTCCAATTGGGCTTGTAGCTCAACCATCGCTTCGTCTAAACGCGGTTGGTTGTCTCGCAGAGCATTGACACTTTGGAAAAATGTGCCGTCTGCCAATACCAAAGAGGGTAAATGATCAGATACTGCCCCCCACCGCACACGAGACCATTCGGCGTTCATTGTGGCGTGCAAACCAAAACACACATGATCCAAATCCTTCAATCGATCTGCAGCGTCATCCAACGCATCGCACGGCACCATCACCGACACATTGCGTAAAATACCCTCTTTACACGCTTCTCGAATTGCACGGTTGGCAGTCATACTGCTGCCGGCATCATCACCTCGGGTTATCAACGCTAATCTCGCCATCCTATACAACCTCCTATATCTGAGATTACCTTGTGGAATACCCAGTAACGTAAGCATTGTCTATTTCCAAGCCATTTTTTGGTATTTCTATCGAGTTCTCACACAATCCTATACTGATTCACCACATCTTCATTCAACGACACAGCCAATCCTGGCGCGTCGCTCAAATGCAATTCCCCATCATTAAACACCATTTCGTGCTGCGCCAAATTCTGCGCCAATGGTGACGGCGCACGTGTGTACTCCGTCAATGGCTGGTCACTCACAGCTGCCCAATTTGCCGACGCCGACAACAAAATTCCCGTACCAAACGCGTGTGGCACCGCACGGGCACCTGCCTCCTTAGCCAACGCTTCAATTGCCAACCCACCCGAAATCCCACCGACACGCCCCAAATCTGGCTGCACAAAATGGATCTTCCCATTTTGCAAAAGATCCGCGTATTCTTCCACCAGCGTCATTGCCTCACCGCCCGCAATAGGAATAGACGAATGTTCCGACAACTCCCGATACCCTGCCACATCAAACGGGTGCAACGGCTCCTCTAACCAAAACACGTTATAAGGTGCAAACCGTTCCACCCGCCCAAGTGCGGTCTCCGCGTTCCAAGCCCGCCCCGCGTCCACCATCAAATCCACGCCGTCACCCAATGCGTCTCTCGCTGAAGCGACCAATGCTTCGTCCACATCTGCATCAGGCCCCATTGGTGCCCACCCATATTTTACCGCGCGATAACCTTGCTCTAAAAATGCACGCGCCGACTCACCGACAAGTTCTGGTCGTTCAGGCCACAACACACTCGCATAAGCCGGTACCGAATCCACAGCATTTTCACTCAACAACTTTCGCACGGGTTTGCCCTCAGCCTTCCCACGAATATCCCACAGAGCCATATCAATACCGCTCATTGCCTGACGTGCCACACCACCTGGGCCGTACCAAGCGGTACCAAAAATCATTGCCTCTCGAATACCGTCAATATCTGTTGCGTCCATTCCCGTAACAATCTCCGCCAAGCCGTGGCGAAAGGGAGCCGAACGTGGCGCTTCAATCACAGCGCGGGCCACGTAGGAACACGATACAACCTCACCCAAACCCGTCAGGCCATTGTCAGTTTCGACGCGCACGATCAAACAATCTTGGGTACCATCGGCAACTTCTTTGACTTCGGGCAAGCGCAAGTGAAGCGCTTCTACTTTTGTAATGATCATGAAAACCTCGTAAAGAATGAACGATCAGCAATCGTCGATCAGCCCGTAAGAGCTGATCGACGACGACCAAAAAAGCCTAATCAAAATATGTGTCACCCTCAGCCAAGAGCGTCTTGGCAACTGTGGCGTCCAATTCCACACCATTACCGGGCTTGTCAGACACAGCCATCCAGCCTTCTTGTATAAAAGCTTCACCACCGCACAAATCGGCCCACCAAGGAATGTCACGCCCGTGAAATTCGAGCACAAAGAAATTGGGCACAGAAGCCATTGCATGACACGCGGCCATCATTCCCAAAGGAGACGACACATTGTGTGGTGCGATTGGGATATAATGCGCGTCGGCAATTTCGGCAATGCGCTTGGCCTCCATAATGCCACCCGCTTTGGCCAAATCGGGCATAATAATATCAACCGCATTTTTCCGGAACATTTCTAAGAATTCAAAACGCGTATAATGATTCTCTCCCGTGCAAATCACCGTACTTGTAGATGCACGCACTTGTGCCAGCGCGTCTAAATTTTCAGCCGGAACAGGCTCTTCCAACCACATCAAACGCACATCCTCCACAGCTTTGGCCAGCGTCATAGCCGAGGGCAAATCAAACTGACCGTGACAATCAATCGCCAAATCAATATCAAACCCAATACCTTCACGAATCGCCTCAATCAAATTAATCACGTGTGTCATTTCTCTTGAACCCGCCGTCCAGTTCATCGGATCGAGTTTGCCCACCCCCGAGTGATCCACATCAAACTTCACCGCGCTGTAGCCTTCTTCAACCACACTCAAAGCCTTCTCGGTGTAGGCTTGTGGCGTGGCATCGTCCCCCGCATGACAATCAGCATAAAGCCGGATCTTATCGCGATACTTGCCACCCAACAATTGATAAATGGGTACCCCCAATGCTTTACCCACAATATCGTACAATGCATTTTCAATACCCGTCAGCGCAAAAATCAACGGCGCGTGTGTGGTGCCCGCATAACGCCCACGCCGACGCATCTTTTCATACAACGGCCCCACATTCATCGGGTCTTCACCAATCAACATATCCTTCATTTTCAATATCGACTCTTTCACACCAAAACCCGTGTATTGAGACGCCGAATTACATTCGCCCGTGCCCACAATACCTTCATCGGTATAAACACGAACAAATGTCCACACGCACCCACCACTATGAGGCTCAGGTTTGCCAATCACACACGCTTGCACATCCGTAATTTTCATTGTATACCTTTCTTAATTTTTTCGATTAAAGCTCTGTGATTTATTGTCTTTGTAAATACGTCCACATCAATAAAAAGTAAAAAGATTAAACCCTCCAGATCTCACCCATATTTCACCATCTATTTTTCTTCCCGCGTCTTTCTTTTTTACCCTTCCCCATTATTTAACCACACGGCCATTTCATTTACCCCCCGGTGACACCATGCGTAATACGGCACCAACGTCCAACCATCGCCCGAGAGCACCGCCACACCATTCAACAACCCCGCTTGATAATCCCCTACCAAATCCACCGAACTGTTCAATGTGCGTTCACGCACACCATCGCCATTGTCCACCGCTTCTGCACAAAATAAAATCGGGCCACGTTCAATTGCC
>JABIFK010000096.1 GCA_018650745.1 Candidatus Latescibacterota bacterium
CATGATCAACATTTTTGTTTGACCCAAGTCACCAATGCCGCGAAATAAAAAATGGGTGGGGTATTCTCCGGCGGGTTGGCTTGTTGCAAAGTCAAAACCGGGTACATCTTTGAGCACATCTTCGAGTGTTTGATACCCTCGCCTGATCATCATTTCACGGGAGACTACGGTAACACTGGCAGGTGCTTGGGCCACGGTTTGGCCTTTGCGTGCGGGGGTTATGATTTGCATGTCCATGAGCGTTGCAAGGTCTGTGTTGAGCAATTCTTCCAGTTCATTTGCCTGCAGGGGGGAAATTATGAAGAATTGTATTAAGAGCGTATGCACGCTGGCTTTGAGAAGCCATTTTGGGAGTTGCAAGTGTGACTCCTTATTTTTGGTATAGATTTATTCGTTTTTATAATTTTGAAGCTCTGAAGGAAATATAATCTATTCTATGTTGTAGAGAAAAGCATTTAAATTTTTGAGTGCGAGGATGACGCGTTTGTTCAATGTGGCAATATGGTCGTTTTGGGTGAAGATATTCAGATAATTAATACTGCTTTATTACTTATGCTTTTGAGGCGATATAAAAAATAAAAACACGCCCAGTATCTTAAAATACTGGGCGTGTTTTTGGGGTGTTATACTTTGTTATGCTTTAATGGATATTGGGAACGCGCTGTGACACGATTGTGGCGTCAAAGTGGCTTCCCGTTGTTGATACATGATGATGCATTTGGGAAGGTTTTGTGGGTGTTGTATATGATGTGCGAGATGATTGTATATCGTCTTTGATATCATCTGTGTGAAGTTCGGTCTCTTCGCAATTGGGCCAGCAACATGTTACAAGCATGGGACCTCCTGATGACGGTATTCTTATATTTCTTTTGGCTGTTTTAAGTATAATCAAAATAAGCGTATCATTTGCATGGTATGTGGTTAGGGTTTATGATGAACTGTTAGGTGCGAAGGATGTGTTCTCAAGCGCAGCTTGTATTTTCTCTTTGTAAAGGCGGCCGGAAGCGAGTGTGTGGTTGTTGCTCAATTGAAATTGGTACTCATTGTTGTTTTGGTATTGTACATCTTTTATGTGTGTATTGTTGATAATGAGAGAGCGATGGATGCGCAGAAAATTTGTGGGATTGATATCGGATTCAAAGGCGTTCATGGTACTGCGATACAGCACGTGCTCGTGTGCCAAGTGCAGGGCGAGGTAATTGCCATCGGCTTCAATCCATAGCACATCTTCTAATGCAATATGGCGCGTTTTTCCTCGATCTTTGAGGGTGACAGAATTGAGGTATTGATCGGGTTCGGCTTGAAACTCTTGCATGAGGTTGAGCAGTTTGTTTTTGAATTGCGAGGTTTGCTGCAAGCCGATTTGGCGTTTGGCCCGTTCGAGGGCATCAAAAAAACGTTGGTTGTCAAATGGTTTGAGCAGATAATCAACGGCGTGTACGTCAAAGGCATTGAGTGCATATTGATCAAAGGCGGTAACGAATATAATAAGTGGGTCTGCTTTGAGCTGTGCGACCACTTCAAAACCATTGAGGTCGGGCATTTGCACATCTAAGAAGATGAGGTCAGGCTTTTTTTGGTGGATGTGACGAACGGCTTCGGTTCCATTTTTGCATTCGCCTAAAATGAATACATCGGGATCTTTGTTTAAAAGATCGGATATACGAAATCGGGCCAAAGGTTCGTCGTCTATGATGAGTGCTTTAATCATGGGTTGTCTTAAATGGCAAGGTGAGTGTGGCCATTGTGCCACGGGGCGTGATAGACGCTAATGTAAACGTGGCTTGGTCTGGATAAAGACTGTTCAATCGTTCTTGCACATTTTGAATGCCAATGCCAAAACTTTGGCCATTGGTGTTTTGCAAACCTGCGCCGTTGTCTGTAATTGTAATTTGAAGTTGGTCATTTTTTTGGGTGCTGGTTATGGTGATGATGCCTTGTCCTGCTTGTTTGGAGATGCCGTGTTTGATGGCATTTTCTACCACAGGTTGTAAAAGAAGCCCTGGTACCAAGGCGTTTTCGGTGTCGGGTTCAATATGATACGCAATTTGGAGGCGATCGGAAAAGCGTATTTGTTCGATGCTGAGATAATTTTTGATGAAGGTAAGTTCTTTATGAAGGGGAATGGTTTGTGTGGGCGCATCGGTTAAAACGGTGCGTATGAGATCGGCAAGTTTGGCAATGACATTTTGTGCGTCGGTCACATTTTGGATCATGAGGGATGAGACGGTATTTAAGGTGTTAAATAAAAAGTGAGGTTGAAGCTGCATTTTGAGTGCATTGAGTTGGGCCTGGGTGAGTTCTTGTTCGAGTTTGATGATTTCGTTTTGTTTTTGTTGGTATTTCTTTTGTGTTTCTGCGGCATAAAAAATGGCAATGCTCACCCACAGTTGTAAAAAGCTGCTGACTGTGCCAAGGGATAAGGAACCATAAATGTATGCCATGAATTTGGCAATGAGGTGGGATTGATTTAAGAGGATAAAAACGCCAAAAGTCACCAAGCTGGTGAGTGATTCATGAACAAATGCTATAAGCAAGCTCAATAGTAAGACCACACTGATCCCAAATTTGGCGCAGTGGCGCAACAACAGATAGATGAATGGGCTGAGTATGGCCCAAATGAGAAAGTTGACAAACGTCGGGGTGAGTGTTTTATACCAGGTTTCGGCATTGACCTCATACCAAATCAGATGCGGTATTAAAACCTGTAAATAAATGGTGATACTCAGAACAAATGCCAATGCAAAGACATAGCGCATTGGAATAGGGAATGTTTTTAGTAGATTTTTCATAGGCGATTTTTCATAGGCGATTTTGAAAGAGGTTGGGACCGTAATAGTATTTCTGATTTCTTTTAAGATAGGATATCTGAGTTTATTTTCAATCAGAAGGTGATGAAACGTTCAGAAATGTGACAAAAAGTGTGCTTTTTTGTGGCACAAAAATACCCGATTTTTACGATCGGGTATTTTTGTTGGTGGTTAAAGATGTTTATGGGAGGCTTTTAAACGGATGTAGCTTGGTTGTTTTTGATGGTTTCTGGGTCCCAAAGGTTGGCAAATTTAAATGCTCTGGGGCAATGTCCATAGGCTTCTTCGACCTCAATGAGCAAACCTTGCAATTGTTTGGTGTTATCGTCTGTCCAATGTACGGAGAGGGATATTTTATATTCTTCTAATTCTTCTTTGTTGACCACACGTGCATGTCCATTCACACGTGCAGTGTGGTCAGACCCTGGA
>JABIFK010000388.1 GCA_018650745.1 Candidatus Latescibacterota bacterium
AATATTCTGACGAAAAAATTCACCATAGTTAAACGCATATACATCCTCATCGGGCACACCAAATGCCAACACGGTGCCCAATCGCTTGGTCAACTTCAAGCACAAATTCACTGTGTCTTGGTTGTGCCCCACAATCTCCACCACCAAATCGGCCATCTTGCCACCCGTAACCTTGGCCACAGCATCCACCACATCTTCCCTTGCCGAATTCACCAAATGCGTGGCCCGCATCTTTCCCGCAGCCTGTAAACGAAAATCTACTGGATCAACCGCAATTACCGAACGTGCTCCCAAATTGCTCAACAAGTGCGTCATCAACAATCCCATAGGACCTTGCCCCACGACCACCGCATCTTGATCCAAAATATTACCCAATTTCCGACATGCCCAAATCACCGTCCCCAAGGGTTGCGACATGAGCATTTGATCTTGATGCTCAAAATCAACCAAGTGTACCCCAACGGAATCATTGGAAATATAATACTCTGCCAACCCGCCAATACCCGCAGTTGGACGCGATTGCACAAAATCACCGACCTTCAATCGATCCGACGTGCTCTCCACCACAGTACCAATACATTCATGAATTGAAATCCCAATGTTCAATGGATATTGCTCTGGTGGATACGTCAACACAAAGCGAGGTGAATCGGACCCACACAGCGCGGTCATATGTGTTTTAACTTTGATCGATCCCTTTGGAAAATCATCAATCTTCGGCTCGTCGGCCTCAAACATTTCAATCTGGCGTGGCGCCACCACATGTGCAGCTTTCACATATCCCTCCCTCATTTTGCAATACGGTGTCAAAAAATATCTCGCAGAACATAGAGGCCATTTTCACAGATGTCAAATAAAAATCAAATCCCCGTTGGTCAAATACCAACGGGGATCAAAAAAACTACCAACAGTTCTTACAGGAAAACCTATCCGTGTAGGGGCACAGTCCCCGTGTCCTGTATTCTTCAAGACATGGCCCGAGGATTAAATATCATTTTCCCAAAACAACTGCCTCTAAATACCCCACATTTTCGGCACAGAGAAATTCTTGCCCTTCTTAAAGTATCCCTCCATCTCATGGGCCTTAATCAGTTCATCACACATCTTTCGAATGGTGTCCAATGGCAGCTCTGCCGATGTGTGTGGGTCCAAATAAGCAGCGTGATATACCGAATCTCGGTCGTGATTCAAAGCAGCTTGAAGGGAAGTTAAATGCACATTCAAATTGGTTCTATTCAACGCCGCCAATTGCTCGGGCAAATCTCCCACATACGTACCTTGCACACCATTTTTATCCACCAAACAAGCCACTTCAACAATGGCATTGTTTGGCAAGTTGGTGATCAATCCATTGTTCAACACATTGCCACCAATGCGAAATGGCACATCGGTTTCCATAGCTTCCATAATATACGAGCCATATTCATGCGTGCGCTTATGTGTCAGCTTGCTGTTGCCCACCAACTCTTTGCTCTGTGTCTTCCAACGCTCAATCTGACGGACACAACGTCGTGGATATTCATCCAGTGGAATATTAAACTCTTCAATCAGTCCGGGAAACTGGCTCTTAATCCAATACGGCATATACTCTGCACTATGCTCAGACGATTCTGTAATGTAATGACCAAAGTGTCGCATCATCTCAAACCGAATCATATCGGTATGTTTCTCGGCCCCTTTCTTCCGGGCTTCACGGTTCATCTTGGCACCGCGTCGTTTGATCTCTGGATACAGATCTTTGCCACCATCCGTAATCTCCAACAACCAAGCTTGATGATTGATCCCCGCAATCTTCCATTGCAAATCGTCTACATCATCCAACATCCCAACACGACGCAACAAACCCGTTGCACACGATTGAACGGAGTGGCACAAACCCACAACTTTAATATTGGAACCATGTTCAATCGCTCCAGTGACGGTACACATTGGATTCGTATAATTCAAAAACAAAGCGTCAGGGCAAACCTGCTCCATCTCTTTGGCAAATGCCACCACCACAGGTGCCGTACGCAAAGTTCTAAAGATCCCTCCAATACCCAATGTATCGGCAATGGTCTGACGCAAACCGTATTTCTTAGGAATCTCAAAATCAATTACAGTCGAAGGCTCATAGCCACCCACCTGAATCGCGTTTACCACATAATTCGCATCTCTCAAAGCAGCCTTACGCTGTGCCTTGCCCAAGTGAGCGGTAATCTTAGCACGCCCCTTATTGGTATTTTTATTTAACGTCTGCAACATCCGTCTCGATTCCGTCAAACGCCTCTTATCCACATCGTACAATGCTATATGTGCATCGTGCAAAGCTGGGCTTAACATGCTATCACCCAAGATGTTCTTTGCAAACACGGAACTACCTGCCCCCATAAACGTAATCTTTGCCATTATGAAACCTTTCTTATAAAACGTGCTTGGTTTTCGATACAACTCCCAATATACCAAATCATTGCAAACGACTCAAATTTAAGATGCAATCACCACTACTCGGCGATACGAGGTCAACGGCGGATCCCCATCATCGGTCACTTCCAAAACAATGTGGATCGTCTCCCCCGGTTTGGCATCTGGCATCACAAATGATGAGGATGCTTCATCAGCACCCTCAATCAAAACCTCACCATCAAATAACCCCGCCTCGCGATAGACATACCAGTGGAAGGATAATGTATCGCCATCAGGATCGGTAGAACCCTCAGCACTTAGAACAACCTTCTCACCAGGGTTTGCTGTTACACGAATGAGCCCTCGCCCTGCGTTATCATTCACAACCACATCAGGCGCGTGATTCGCCCCGCCATACCCTTTCACACACCAATCCATCCGCGCTTGAAAAGCATTCTGAAACGCAGGCCGCCATCGCCAAGTAGTCGCGATCCCACTCGTTTCATCACCTACAGTATCTTCAGCATCTTGCCAAAAGGTGTCATTACGTGCAAACCGGCCGCCCCATCCACCAGCAGAAGGCTCACCCGGTATATTCAATCCATTTTCTAAAAAATAAAACCAACTGGGTGTATCGCCTTCTTTAAGCGCCTTATGCGGGTTTGATGCCGTATGTGTCTTTGGTGCATAAAACGCACCCAAAGGACCATGCCCTTCTCTGACATGTTCATCCAACCAAGCCAAAGACGTAATCGACTCATCACCACCTAAAAACATGCCCCGAAAACACGCATGCCATTTGTTGCCATCGGGTGCCATGTTGAAGATATAAAACAGATCGGGAAATTCTTCTCGAAGCCATGGCCCCGTATCATCCTGATCGGCAATGGCGTGTACCCGAATGCGAGACACAAACTCAGACAATTGATTTGCACTACGCGTTTCCCGCACTTTCCAAAGCGCCTGTGCCAAGTCTGCCGTGCCCCCCCATACATTCACATCCACGGGTCTCGGGTCGTCTTGATCCACCACCTCAATAATCCACTCAGAACCCTCTGTATCTTTGCCCTCTCCTATCCACTGCCACACCTCATCGGGTTCATCTTTATCCAACGTAAATTCTACATCTACCATCCCACGTTTCACCACAGCTTTCAAAGCATCTGCTTCTGGATATCCTTCCGCGTGCAAACTCAAATTATCCTTTACCTGTCCATACAAATCAATCGCTTCGAACACCACATTCATTTGTGACTCAGGTGTCAACACACCATGGCGGCCTTTGTGTCTCGCCCACATCTCTGGCACAATGCCCACAATTTCAACTTCATTGGCATAAGTCAATAACCTTACCAATGATTGCTCGTCATCTGGGTCCCCACCAATATCTGTCAACACCATCAATCTCGGTTTGCCTTCTGTCACACCATCCTCCACGGGTTAACTATTCATAAACAGGTGTAAAACTTACTTTGAGTTGATATTCAGATAATCCGTTAACATGAATCACAAGCTTCCGGGTCCCCTCGTTATCCGCTTGATCAGGGGTAGGCGACGTTGGCAAAGGCAGAGCGTCCATCACATCCAATTTCATAGATGCAGGCCCCTCTTCAATTTTAATCCGTAATTTCTTGCCATTTAATGTCAGTGTCGCACCACGTAAATGAGAGCCTAGGGAAACTTCCGCACGTGTATGCAAGAACCACCAGACATCCAAATCATCCTTAGATTTCATCTCTTCTACAAGCACGACTGACGAACGATCACGCATTTCAAACGTGCGTGTCAAACGATCTACGTATTCACCGTATGTCTCAGAAAGGTCAACCACAGCAGTTGCCAAATCGGGCGTTGAAGAAAACGACGTGATAGGCGCAAAACCATCCAGCTTTTGTCCGGCACTTTCATTGGGGTTAAAAGCGGGCAGATTATGCCCTTCGGCACGCAAGCGATAGTATTCCCACTTTTCGCGCTTATTACGGTGCAATTGATAGGTTTCACTTTCTTTGCCAGCTTCTATAATCCAACGTTCACCTAATGCCTCAAGAATAAACGAACCCAAGTCTACATGACGGTGCATCATCAAATTGGCATTGCTTCCTGCCTGAAGTCCAATGGTTAATGCATCCTCATCTGTCCAAGAACTGCGCATTGCGGCAACTTCTGCGCCTCGAAAGTGTTTGTCCAATGCCAGCGTAGACGGGTCAAAACCTTTGCCACTTTCGTCAAACCACAGAAAATCAAGTACGGTAGCAAATTGATCAGGGCGCATCAATTCACTGTAACGAAACCAGCTGTATTCTGGCATCGCAAACCGCTTCCCCATCCAAAAGTGCATGGGCGCACTCATCCGGTGCATCCCACAATCGGCAAAGTCATAGGGCAACCGACTCGCACCAGAAATATACATCTGATACTGCCCGCTTTCTTTAAAGCCCGGTACATCAGAAAGCCCAAAATCGGTCCCAAGCGCAGTCTCAAGCGAAGACATATACAGAATGTTGTAACGAGACCCATAATCCCAATACGTTGCCCCTTCAGTACCCGCGCCATCAGGTGCATAGTGCCCCATTGGCAAAATGACACTCTTTATTGCCTCGCCCAAAATCGCTTTTGCAATATCAGGTTCCTCATCCGCAATGGCAAGCGCCCCCATGCTCAAACCGCCGTTGCACACCTGATTCCAATTGTTTTGCGTTTGATGCCAGTTTTTCATCCCCTCTTCACCGCGATACGTTTTCATACCGGGTGCAAACCCTTTTTCAACGATGGCTTCACGCATTACTTTTTTTTGTGCATCAGACCACAAATCAAATAACCAATCATAAGCCATGGCTACGGCATACGTCATCTCGGCCGTATCGAGAAAATGCGAAGGATTCCAATCTTTAAATG
>JABIFK010000095.1 GCA_018650745.1 Candidatus Latescibacterota bacterium
CATCACAAAACACGCCAACACCGACAGGGGTAGCAGCGCCGAAATCAATACTGACGCCCGCAAATTCACCACCATCACCATGATGACAATCATGGTGACCAACAATTGCAAATTGATCGCTTCATACAACGTGCCCAATGTTTCATAAATCAAATCTGTACGGTCATAAAACGGCACCACCGTCACCTTAGAAACGCGGCCATCGGCCAAAGTCTTGCTGGGCAAACCCGGAGAAATCTCAATGACCTTCTGTTTCACCTGCTGAATCACATGCAGGGGATTATCGCCATACCGAGCCACCACCACGCCACCAACAGCCTCTGCACCACCCTTATCCAAGAATCCACTGTGACCGCGTGGTGCAGGCCCAATATTGACATGAGCGATATCTCGAATGCGAATCGGAATATTATCAACCACCGTCACCACAGCCTGCTCAATATCTTCCAATGACTTTACATAACCCAATCCGCGCACGAAATATTCCACCAAATTCAACTCAACGGTGTTTGCACCCACGTCCAAATTACTTTGACGGATTGCTTTCACAACTTGCATCAAGCTCACATTGCGTGCTTTCATGGCTACGGGATCGAGATCAACCTGATATTCCTTTACAAACCCACCCACCGATGCCACCTCAGCCACACCCTCTGCTGCTGTTAGGGCATATCGTACATAAAAATCCTGGATCGTTCGCAACTCGTGCAAATCCCACCCACCCGCAGGCTTCCCATTCTCATCACGCCCCTCAAGTGTATACCAAAACACTTGGCCCAAAGCTGTAGCATCGGGCCCTAATGTTGGGGAAACCCCATCGGGCAAAAGACCGTTGGGCAGTGCGTTGAGCTTTTCCAATACACGTGTTCGGCTCCAATAATATTCGACATTTTCCTTGAAAATGATATAAATACTCGAAAACCCAAACATCGAAGTACTGCGAATACTTTTGACACTGGGCAAGCCCAACAGAGCCGTGGTGAGCGGATACGTAATTTGGTCTTCCACATCTTGTGGACTGCGCCCCATCCACTTGGTAAATACAATCTGCTGATTTTCCCCTAAGTCGGGAATCGCATCGACGGGTACCGGATCTCGGGGTAAAAAATCAACATCCCAATTAAACGGCGCCGTCACGATGCCCCAGCCCACAAGCAACACAAGCATCAGCACTGTTACCAGTTTGTTTTCTAAAAAGAATTTGATCAAAGTGTTGAGCATGTTTTTACCGATCAGAACAGCCATTGAGGGTCTCCAAAAACGAGACCCATTACCAGGTCACATATACACGCCACCCCAAAGACAGCGGGCCTAAATGATTCTGTTTATTTTCTAACTAAAAAAATAGGAATAAAAAAAACGCCCAGAGGATTGGACGTTGCGCGCACAAAGGTTTCCGATTTCGAGAAAGGTATTGAGAATACGAAGTACACACCTCAAGAAATGGACACAGTTGTACGCAGATGGAGATACTTAGATGAGAAACGTTGCGTGTAGAAGGTACAGATTGGGCGGAGAGCGCAACTGGGTGTTGACTGTATGCCCTGCAAGTGAGAGGAGTTTTACTTGGGGTAAAAATGCCAGATCATCAACGACAGACACAACCTCATCGAGGTCTAACACATAAGAAACAGAAGGCAAAATGGGCACATTGCGTACCGGTGCCTTGTCTGCCACATCAGCCTCTTGGGTACAACAGCAATCTTCCATTTCTTCGGACGAATGGCATCCCATATCGGTGGTCATTTGCACCCAGCAAAAACATGCCGAGCTGGTTGCAAAAACCATCGTCATCACCAATAAAATATGTCCAAAACGAGAAATCACAGTCAAATCCTTTAGAGGAATGCAACAGAAACCGAACTGACACCAAGATAACCAACAACGATTCCAAACGCAAGGTTTAGAATGCTATATCACAGACAAGCATATTATATGCCACCCTCTCTTATAGCGAGATATGCCAGAAGAAACACACCAACTCAAGGATAAGGATCAAAAATCATCTGTAATCACAGACTGTAAGAGAGCAATTTCCAGTCCAAACGCATTTATCAATAACACCGCAACACCAGGCCCACACAAAGCCTTAATAGCATTAAAAGAATACCTCAAAGTATCCATTAATTGTCACACAAGAGACAAAGGGGTCCCACACATCAGTCTCATTATTCTAATAGATCAGCACAAAATCACCGTTCGATTGGGCGACCACTGCGGGTTTGCTCCACACAGGCATTTGCCCACCAAAAACAGGTTCTCCCAACGCCTTCCCCAAAGCATCAAAAAGCTGATAAGTCACAACACCAGCCTTTTTCCAACCCGACCCAGTGGACCACGCCAGTAGAACGTCACCCTGGTTATTTTGTGCCAGTACAGGATGTTTGTTTTTACCGCCCTCAACATTGGGGTTGAGTGGATGAACCTGCTCCAAATTACCCACACGAGAGAAATAGACTTGGCCACGCGTTTCCCACGCCGCCCAAGTATGGTCTCCTTTGTACATCACGGCCGTGCTCATGGGACAACTATTGGCTTCCCAAGCATGGGCATTTAAACCTGCAAACGTCTCTCCAAAATCAATAGTTTTGAGCACGTACATATCTCGATGAACCATGTCCTTCGCAGATCGGTACATAACATACAAAGCACCAGAAGGTTCGGCAAAGACACGCATACCACAGCAACCACATGCCCCCGTTTCCTCATTCCAAACAGGTGTTTCTGTTGCAAAGGTTTTGCCATCGTCACTCGAACGCGTAAGCCAAACCTTGCGAGACGCCTCATCATTTCCTGCGTGCCAAGCCACATAGACATTGCCCAAAGAATCTGCAGCAACTGATCCACCCCCATCTAAACCATAAGCATGGTGTATGACATTTTGCTGTGGTTCAAAACCCGTTTTCAGATCATTCAACCGCGTATAAAACATGGGCAATTTTTCATGCGTGCCCCCATTGGCTGCTGGCGACCCCATCCAAGCCACATGAACACGCCCAGCTCTGCCCAACGCCAAATGTGCCCCTCTAACCGTTCCGGTTGCAATAATGCTCTTAGGAATACTGTTCACTTGTATAGGCTCAGAGAAAACGGTTTCACCAGGCTGTTGCGTTGTGTAAAATAGGTCGCCACCCTTTGCTTCACCCTTAAAATAGATCAAGTGCAACAGACCCAACGGCCCAACGACAACTTGAGGTTGAAGCCCCTCATCAGGCACCCGAACCTGCTTTATAGACGCCCCTTCTACATTCCATGTTAAACACAAAACACACGACAACGCGATCAATCTATACAAAATAAAACGTAACGAATTGCGACCCATCGAAGCACTCCTTAGTCTAAGACTCATCCGATCATATTGAAACTTCATGCTGCTGCCAGGTGCCAAAACAACACAGCAGCGCTATTGTTGGGCTATATTCTGGATCACATTCTCTCAATGTTTCTTCCAGGGCATCAAGCCTAAGTTCATGTCGCTACGTGCCAAACAGATCTTCCAACACCTGTTTACGATATCCAAAAACCCCATCTAACTGTCGCTTCACCACCATCCAATTGACCACATTCGCAAACGGTCCGCCATAAAGCCCATAATGAATGACATCTCCAGCCAGAACGCCCTCAGGACACTCCGTAAACCGGTGTTGGTGATGCCAGAATTTATACGGCCCAAAACGTTGTTCGTCTACAAAGAAATTGGGTGCTTCAACTTGGGTAATTTCGGTGACCCAAGTTGTATAGATCTGCGGAACAATCTTCACCCGATATGTAATGACCAGACCCGCATACATATGGTCGGGCACGGCCGAAGACGGAATCAGATTAAGATCGGGCGGGGTTATTTTCGCCAAATTTCTTGGATCAGAAAAAAATGCCCAAGCTTCATCCAAAGATATCGGTATCATTTGCGATTGTTCAAGACAAAACAGTTTCATCACGCACCTCAAAATAGTATTTCAACAAAAGACAATGCCGTTTATATTGCCCCAACAATGAACAGACACCCATAGAACAATCAAAGGAGCAATCATGA
>JABIFK010000827.1 GCA_018650745.1 Candidatus Latescibacterota bacterium
CTCCTGTCTCCTGTCTCCTGATCCTATATCGCATCTCGCGTTTCAACATCATCCACCAACCGCAAAATGCCCCGTGGGTTTGCATTCTGCAATTCGGGTGGCAATGAATTTTGTGGAAATCCTTGATAACATACCAAGCGTGCAAACCGCAGAATTGCAGCCGTACCAACAGAAGTTGATCGTCCATCTGTCGTGGCAGGATAAGGCCCGCCATGATGCATAGAAGAACAAACTTCCACACCCGTTGGAAACGCGTTAAAAATCAACCGACCTACTTTTTCTTCGACAATAGAAATCAAATCTTGATGCTCGGTCATATCGGCTTCAGTGCCATGAAAAGTGGCCGTCAAATGCCCTTCTAAATCGCGTGCAACAGCTTCCAAATCGGCCTTTGAACCACAGTTCACCACCAATGTAGATGGCCCAAATACCTCATGACTTAAATCGGGTTGCCCCATAAACGTTTTCACATCTGTTGTAAACACATGCGGTGCAGCCTCAGTCTTATTCGCATCGGCATCGGTCTGGCTCTTACCCGCAACGTTGACACCCTCGGTACCTAACAACGTTTGCAAACCCGATTGGTATGCGTCACAAATACCCGCATTCAGCATCGTGGCAGGCATAGCTTCATTGAACAAATCAGAAGACTTATTTACAAACTGCGTCAAATCATCGCCATCAATACCCAACACCAAACCAGGGTTGGTACAAAACTGTCCCACACCCAATGTCACCGAGCCCAACAACCCTTCGGCAATGGCATCACCACGTTCGGCCAATGCGCCAGGCAACACAAAAACGGGGTTCAAACTGCCCATTTCAGCATACACCGGAATGGGCTCTGGACGTGCTGAAGCCAAATCAAACAATGCCCGTCCCCCTGCCAACGACCCTGTAAATCCAACCGCTTTTGTAGCAGGATGTTTCACCAAGGCATTACCCACTTGCCGTCCGCGTCCGTGTAACAAAAAAAAGACGCCTTCGGGCATACCCGTATCGTTGGCCGCTTTTTGAACCGCTTGTCCTACAAGCTCTGCCGTTCCGGGATGTGATCGATGTGCTTTCACCACCACGGGGCACCCAGAAGCCAAAGCCGACGCCGTATCACCACCAGCCGCCGAAAATGCCAACGGAAAATTGCTTGCACCAAACACCACCACAGGACCTACAGCCTGAAGCATCAATCGTGTATCGGGTTTGGGCAATGGTTCACGATCCGGAATGGCTTGATCAATGCGTGCATCAACCCAAGACCCTTCACGAATGAGCGTAGCAAACATCTTCAACTGTCCCATTGTGCGCCCACGCTCACCAATCAATCGTGCTTCTGGCAAACCCGTTTCCGCCATGCCGCGCTGAATCAATTCATCACCCAAATTCAAAATTTCATCTGCTGCTCGATCTATAAAATCAGCCCGTTTCGCAGCGTCTAAGCGCCGAAACGTCAAAAACGCATCGGCCGCCAAAGCCATCGCCCGATTGACTTCGTCATCAGACGCTTCGTGAAACGTCGTGTCTAACTCTTCTTGCGTATTGGGATTAATCCCCGAAAATGTATATGACCCTGCATTCACGGCATCATACCCAATTAAGTTCTTACCATGCAATGGCATGTAAAACCTCCAAAACGAATAAAATGTGACCATCCATACGAAAACCTCAACTGCAGTAACAAAAATAGCGTAGTTATCGCCTTATTTCAACTTATATTTCGACAGAATCGACTCCATTTTCAGATTTCAATTCTTCCAATAAAAAAGTCCGAAACATCTTTCGATGCCTCGGACTTTTTTGGTTGCCCCACAGGGATTCGAACCCCAATACCTGGTACCAAAAACCAGTGTCTTGCCGTTAGACGATGGGGCAATAATATGCCTCGTCAAAATCCAGTCCACATAATAAACAAAATGATGGCATTTTTGTCAATACCAGAGCTTATTTCTCTTACATTTTTTTATTAATATTTTTGGCTAATGGGCTTATTATATAAGTTCCCTTTTACGATCTTTGTAGCTACGTCTTGCTTTCCATAATTTGTTGTTAACAACTCTACAGACTCACATGACCCATCTGAAACCATTATATGTGGGTGAGGTCTAATCAAAGTTCCAAAAAGAAGACGGGATAAACCTTTCCACTTTACAAACCTTACGCCTCACCTTGGTCTGTTCAAAAGGAGCTTTTGTGCTGAAACCCATCAAATTTTTGAAACATTTCTTGATTTCTCCTAATACAACAGGTGCGCTAACGCCAAGTTCAGAAGGCCTCTCTCATCTTATTACAGATACGGCAGAGCTGGCCAATACCTCAATGGTGATCGAATTTGGGACTGGAACAGGCGTATTTACGGAGAAGATACTCCAGAAGATCTCCGACAAGACCCAGTTCTTTGCGCTCGAAATCAATTCTGAATTTGCAGAACAAACACGGCAAAAGTGCCCAAAAGCTCTGGTTTATGAAGACTCGGCCGTCAATGCGCGAACATATCTTGAGGCGGCCGGTTTTCAAGCGTGCGATCGTATTATTTGTGGGTTGCCGTGGGCCTCGTTCGATGAAGGTCTCCAAAATGCCCTACTTCAAACCACAAAGGATGTGTTAAAACCAGGCGGCAAACTCCTCACCTTTGCTTACGTATCAAGTTTGCTCCTGCCCGCCGGCATTCGCTTTAGAAAAAAACTATATGCCACGTTCCCAAAAGTCAGTACCACCCGCACCATCTGGATGAATATCCCCCCTGCTTTTGTGTATTGTGCGGAAAAGTAATATAGAGCAATAACACAATATAGTTTTAGCAGAAATGAAAAGATAGGCCGCAATTATGCATTCACGACCTACCGATATAGTCTTCAGGAGCTTGCCAAAAATGATATTCACAAAAAAACACGTCACTATCGAAAATGGCGATAGTGACGTGTTTTTTTGTGGTTGCCCCTCAGGGATTCGAACCCCGATTACCTGAGCCAGAGTCAGACGTCTTGCCGTTAGACCAAGGGGCAATAATTTCTACCCTGCAACTTCCAAAAGCTTTTTTAATCGACGAAGGCATGTTTCTTGTCCCAAAACAGCCATCAGTTCAAACAAACCCGGCCCAAAACCCACACCACAAAGCCCAAGCCGTGTGGGATGAATCAACTTAGAAGCCGACATATTCAATTCACCCGCCAAAGTGCGTGTAACACCTTCGACATCCTCTTCGGCAAAAGAATCCAGCGCCTCTAAGCGATCGATATAGGCAGCTAACCGTTCTGGTGTGTCTGTTTTCCAATGTTTTTTTAGCGCTTTTTCATCATAATTTTCAGGCTCGTTGAAAAAATAGCCCGTCTTTCGCAGATCATCAAGCGTATTGAGACGCGGCTGCAACAACGTGGCAATTTGTGTCAATTCCTCACGCCGACCATCAACATCCCCTTCAGAAATCCACCCTTCAGAAACCCAAATGGGAATCGCGTCTTCGACAATCTGATCAACGGGTCGCAAACGCACCTGCTCACCATTGAGCCACGTCAGCTTTTTTAAATCAAAAACCGTATCGCGCGTGTGCATCCCCTCTAAAGAAAATGTTTCAACCAACTCGTCATGTGAAAACACCTCACGCTCATCACCCGATGACCACCCCAACAATGCCAAAAAATTGAACAGTGTTTCGGGCAAAAACCCTTGCTCCTGATATTCGGTTACCGTTGTAGCACCATGACGTTTGCTCAACTTGCTTCCGTCATTCCCCAAAATTAACGTCGAATGTCCATATTCTGGCACATCCCAACCCAGTGCGTCGAAGAGCATAATTTGCTTCGGTGTGTTTGACAAATGATCCGCACCGCGCAACACAAGCGTCACACCCATGTTGTGATCGTCAACCGCCACAGCCAAATTGTAAACAGGAGATCCATCGGAGCGCGCCACCACAAAATCTTCAATTTCGACGTTGCCCCAACGCTGCACCCCTCTAATTTTATCGGTCCAAACCGTATCGCCATCGGGCACCCGAAACCGAACCACCTTGGCACGTCCCTCGGCTTCAAAGGCAGCCACCTGTTCAGCAGTCAATTCACGATTGTAATGCACCCGCCGTTTTGCCGCCAGTGCTTCTTTGCGCATCACATCTATTTCTTCGGGTGTTTCATAGGCATAATAGGCATTGCCACTGGCCAACAACTGTTCAACCGCCTTTTTATGCGCCTCTTCATTTTGCGATTGAAACACGGGCTCGCCATCAGATGCAATACCCAACCAAGAAAGACCATCTAAAATGGTCTTTAATGAATCGTCGGTATACCGTGCACGATCGGTATCTTCTACACGCAGCAACAGGGTGGCCCCATAATGCTTGGCATATAAATAGTTAAACAACGCCGTTCGGGCGTTGCCCACATGAAACCCGCCCGTAGGCGAAGGTGCAAATCTAAGGATTGTATCAGGCATAAAAAAAGCTACCAACTTTCAGCGATCAGCTCTTCAGTCAAAAACAACAGAAGCTGACGGCTGACCGCTCATAGCATTATAAAGGTTTAATGGCGGAGAGGGAGGGATTCGAACCCTCGGTAAGGGCAAAAACCCCTACAACGGATTAGCAGTCCGCCCTGTTCAGCCAGCTCCAGCACCTCTCCGCGCTAATATCTAGTTATATCGTAAGCAATTAAAGTAACAAAGCACTGCTGTAAATGCAAGGCAAAAGACGGTAAAAAGTAAGACGTGAAACCGAAGACGAAACACGACAATAACCCACCAAGTGGGGATCAGAAGTCTTTTTACTTTTTACTTTTTACTTTTTACCTGATTTTGGCGGTGGGGGTGGGATTCGAACCCACGGACCCGTGAAGGTCAACGGTTTTCAAGACCGCCCGATTCAACCGCTCTCGCACCCCACCGCATAGGCAAAAGTATAGACAAGCACTCCCGCTCTGTCAAGCGGTTTGTCCATGTTACAAACAGCACATGTAAAAACAATAACACGCTATTTTTACATGTGCTTACAAAAAACAATCCTCCAGCTCAACCGAGACATAGCCTCACAAAAAAGCGGTTGCCTTGCCCTTGCCATTCGTGTATTTTTAGGCAACGTAAGATACGGCCTATATTGCCCAAAAACAGGCAAATGGCACTTGTAACCCATAAAATCCCCTGCCATAAATAAATATATGGATGCAATCCAACTTGTCACCGGGTCACAAATGGCGGCCATTGACCGCCGTGCCGTCAACAGTGGCATTCCCGGCATTGACCTAATGGAATCTGCAGGACAGGGCATTGCACGCATAGCCAAAGAACTGCTCAATGGATTTGCCAATCGTCACATCGCCGTCTTGTGTGGCAAAGGCAACAACGGGGGCGATGGTTTTGTCTTGGCGCGATGGGCCGCAGAACAAGGGGCAAAGGTTCACGTTTTTCTTTTTGCCACCCCCGAAGAGATCCAGGGCGACGCCAAAACCAACTTCGAACGCATAGAACATCTTCCCATCGTATCGGTCACAGAAGAAAAAGTAATTCACACTGTTCAAAATGCGCTCAAGCAAACAGATCTTGTCATTGATGCCTTATTGGGAACAGGCATCAACAGCCCCGTACACGGAATCATTGCCCAAGCCATAAACCTGCTCAAGCAGGCAAAATGTCCCATTCTTGCGGTTGATGTACCTTCTGGGCTTAATGCAGACACCGGACAAGGCGATTGCGCTTCAGCAACCCAAACCGTCACATTTGCGTGTCCACGCATTGGGCACTTCTTTTATCCTGGGCGCACCGCTTGCCGCCACGTATCACTCATTGATATTGGCATACCCAAAGTTGCAGTAACCGCTGAAAGCAGTTCGTTCTTTCTCATTGATGCAAAGTGGGCATCACAAGCACTTCCCCAACGCACACCCGATGCTCATAAAGGCAATTGCGGCCGTGTTTTTATTTTGGCAGGGTCTGTAGGTCTTACAGGGGCCGCGGCATTATCGGCTACAGCCGCAGTAAGATCGGGATCAGGTTTGGTTTCTCTTGGCATTCCCAAAAGCCTCAATGATATTTTAGAATGCAAAGTTACCGAAGCCATGACACGCCCATTACCTGAAATTCGCAAAGCCCGTTGCTTGGCCTTAAATGCACGCGGCGAAATCGCCTCTCTGATTGCCAAAGCGGATGCAGTTGCCATTGGACCGGGTCTCGGCACACACAGACAAACTATTACGCTCGTACATCGTCTCATTGAAGACCTCACGTGTCCAACCGTAATTGACGCCGATGCACTCAATGCCTTAGTAGGCCATTTAGATGTTATTAAAAACTGCACCACACCTTTGGTACTCACGCCACATTTAGGTGAATTTTCGCGGTTAACAGGTCAAAGCATCGAAGACATTCGCAAAGATCCGATCACATCGGCACAAAAATTTGCACAAAAACTCGGGCACATCGTTATTCTTAAAGGTGGCCCAACTATAGTAGCAGAACCCAATGGCCATATTCACATCAACCCAACAGGCAATGCCGGCATGGCCACGGGGGGCACAGGTGATATACTCACGGGTTTAATCGCATCATTCATTGGACAGGGTTTATCTCCTTCTGTTGCAGCCCGACTGGGTGTTTATATTCACGGCCTTGCCGGTGATTTGGTGGCAGAAAAAAAAGGCCAAATGGGCCTCACTGCGGGCGACGTGGTTCAAGCCCTTCCAAAAGCATTGGTGGCAGCATCACAAACCCAACACCCTAAGCCATACCTGACCCAAGTGGCCTTATAATGCAACTGGGCTGACTTTTTACTTTTTACTTTTTACTTTTTACTTCCCTTATGCGCCCAAACGAATACATTGAAGAAGCAATTGAAGAATCTTATCTTATTGGTCTCAACGAAGAAGAGATTCGTACCAATTTAAATCAATTCATTGACACCTGTGGGCAGGTGATTCGCGAACATATGCATGACAAACAACAAATGCAAATGCTCGCCGAAAAATTAGCACGTGCACGTGCACTAAGCCTCATTGAAGATCGTCAAGATGGTGAATGGGACGAAATCCAACCGGTCTCTGACCAGCCCAACCTTGCCGAACGTGTAGCCAGAAACAAACGACTGATCTTACGCGCCATTTCAGAATCCGACCCAAAACTCATTGAAAAAATCGAAAAAGCGCGGTTTCCCAAAGACCAAAAGAAAACACCCGATGCCAACCAACAGGCTTGGACAGGTACCACAACGACAAATAAGACAAGTCATTTATTGGTTAAAATTGGGTCCTTGGCAGCCATACTCATCATCCTATTGATCATTTATCTTTCACTTTTACAACATGTATAAGTCCATTTTGTTATCTTAAATGACTGGTGCCTGCGATCCCCCCGCATGTGGGGCGCAGGCATTTCTATGACAAGCATTTAATAATAAAACACTTAAACTCTAAATAACAGCGTAGGAAGTTTTTTATGCCCAAACGTACAGACATCAAAAAGATAATGCTTATTGGCTCAGGCCCCATTGTTATTGGACAAGCTTGTGAATTCGATTACTCAGGCACGCAAGCGTGTAAAGCTCTTCGTGAAGAAGGCTACGAAGTCATTTTGGTCAACAGCAATCCAGCCACCATCATGACCGACCCAGAAATGGCCGATCGCACCTATATCGAACCCGTAACACCCGATGTGTGTGCAGCTATTATCGAAAAAGAACGCCCCGATGCACTATTGCCAACCTTGGGAGGGCAAACGGGCCTGAACACAGCCATGGCCTTACACGAACAAGGTACCCTCGAAAAGTTTAATGTCGAAATGATCGGGGCCAAACCCGACGCCATTGAAAAAGCTGAAAACCGCGAAAAGTTCCAAACGGCCATGCGCAATATCGGCTTGGACTTTCCAAAAGGCCGATTTGCATACACGCTCGATGAAGCACTTGGGGTCATTGACGAAATCGGGTTTCCGGCCATCATCCGCCCCTCTTATACATTGGGTGGTACAGGCGCAGGCACAGCCTATAATCTCGAAGAATACAAACACGCAGCTGCACGCGGCATAGACCTTTCGCCCACATCCGAGATATTGGTGGAAGAATCCATTATCGGCTGGAAAGAATACGAACTTGAAGTGATGCGCGATCACAACGACAATGTGGTCATCATTTGCTCCATCGAAAATGTCGACCCAATGGGCGTGCATACGGGTGACTCTATTACGGTAGCCCCTGCACAAACGCTTACCGACAAAGAATACCAAGCGATGCGCGATGAGTCGATTGCCTGCATTCGCGAAATTGGGGTCGAAACCGGCGGCTCAAATGTTCAATTTGCCGTCAACCCCGAAGATGGTCGTCGTGTGATCATTGAAATGAATCCACGCGTATCACGCAGTTCAGCATTGGCCTCCAAAGCAACCGGATTCCCCATTGCCAAAATTGCGGCCAAACTCGCTGTCGGATACAGCCTCGACGAAGTC